>NZ_JAADJW010000040.1:0-48072 GCF_010092875.1 Vibrio sp. LB10LO1 | reverse complement strand
TCAGTAAGGATTGCTAAGTGATCAGATCACACACACTTGAAAGAGTTCAAAAAAAATCCCCAAGCTACAAGCTTGGGGATTTGTGTATAAGAGACAGCCTCAATGAGGAGCCTTTCTAATTTGGAAATCAATACTAAGCTTATTGTGCTTGCTTAGCGACAATGGCTCGTACTGCTTCTAAATCTTCTCGTGTATCTACACCTGCTGCTGGCGCTTCTTTTGCCACTTCAACATGAATCTTTTCACCGTACCAAAGCACACGAAGTTGCTCTAGACACTCGATTTGCTCAAGTGCGCTTGGCTGCCAATTCACGTAAGTATTAATGAAACCCGCGCGGTAAGCGTAGATACCGATGTGGCGCATCAATGGGTTAACGATCGTTTTGTCTTGTTTAGCAAAGTTGTCACGATCCCATGGAATCGTTGCTCGGCTAAAATACATGGCATAGCCACGCTCATCCGCGACCACTTTTACCGCATTCGGGTTGAAGACTTCCTCTTCCGATTCGATCTCCACCGCAAGCGTTGCCATGGGCGCATCGCAACCTGCTAAGTTATCAGCCACTTGGCGAATGATAGACGGCGGAATCAATGGTTCATCACCCTGAACATTCACCACAATGTGGTCTGCAGGAATCGCCATTTTCTCTACTACTTCGGCTAGTCGCTCAGTGCCAGATTCGTGGTTTGGCGAGGTCATACAAACCTTGCCACCAAACTGCTCTGCTGCCACTGACACTCGCTCATCGTCAGTTGCAATAATCACATCTTCTGCACCCGCTTGTAACGCTTGCTCGTAAACCCATTGGATCATAGGTTTACCACCAATGTCTGCCAATGGCTTACCTGGTAAGCGGCTTGACGCATAGCGTGCAGGAATGACAACCGTAAAAGACATTAGCGTCCCTCGTCCATGCTCATGGTTCGTGCTTCTGGCTCAAGCAGAACAGGAATACCCTCTTTGATTGGGTAAGCAAGGCGATCCAGTTTGCAGATCAACTCTTGATTATCTTTATCGTACGTCAGCTTACCTTTGCACACAGGGCAAGCTACAATCTCAAGCAGACGGTGATCCATAAGTCGCTTTAACCTCTTTTATTCGATTTAAAATTCGCTCTGCGTCGTTTGATTCAAACTGAGCAGAAACAGGCAGATACCACCAATTGTCTTGCGCATAACTGTCGCATTTGACGGCATCCTTTTCTGTCATAATCACATTCGCTCCTTGTTGAGCCAATGCTTGTAATTCTTGCTGATCAAAGTCTTGATGATCGGCAAAGCCTTTCGTCACTTTAACATCCGCATTCATTGCGTTAAGTGTATTAAAAAATCGTGGTGGATGCCCAATCCCGGCAAACGCAACGAGATCTCGTAATTCACTGACCTCGACCTGTTGCTTGGTCTTCAGGTTGATCGCCTTTGATGGCGTTAAAGACATTGGCATTTCGCCATACTGAGCTTGACCACCATTAGTGATGATAAAATCGACTTCAGAAAGACGCTCTACCCCTTCACGTAGCGGGCCAAGTGGAATAAGGCGTTCATTACCAAAGCGGCGATTACCATCAACGATAACAAACTCGATATCTCGCTCTAAAGCATAATGCTGAAGGCCATCGTCAGTAATAATGATATCAACGCCAGTTTCAAGCAATGCTTTCACCGCATTGGCACGAACCGGGTCTACAGCGACAGGTGCAGCAGTACGGCGATAAATCAGCTTCGGCTCGTCACCACAGTGTTTCGCTGGTGTATTGTCATCCAAAACAAGCGGATACTGCGGCGCTTTCGCCCCATAGCCACGAGACACAACGCCTGGTTTGTAACCAAGCTGCTGTAATTGCTCCACCAGCCACACAACAACTGGTGTTTTACCATTACCCCCAGCCGTGATGTTACCCACCACAACTACAGGCACTGGCGCTTTGTAAGCTTGTTTTTTACCTGATTGATATTGTTGACGCTTAGACTTACTGATCGCACCAAACAACAAGCTCAGTGGCCACAAAAGCGGCCACAGTAGGTATTTGAGAGGATGGTTTTCGAACCAGATTTTTTCAACCACAGTTCTTAGGCACCAAATTGGATTCGATGAAGTTGAGCGTACGCGCCATCTTTCTTGGCAATCAGCTCCGCGTGGTTACCGCGTTCAACGATCGAGCCCTCATCTACCACTAGAATTTCATCTGCATTCTCGATAGTCGACAGTCGGTGTGCAATCACCAATACCGTCTTGTCTTTTTGCAGTTCATCCAGCGCCGATTGAATAGCACGTTCAGATTCCGTATCCAGAGCTGATGTCGCTTCATCAAGAACCAGAACAGGGGCATCACGCAGAAGTGCACGGGCAATGGCTACGCGTTGACGTTGGCCGCCAGATAGACTCGCGCCATTCTCACCAATCATCGTATCAAGGCCGTCTTCCATCTTGCTGACAAACTCAGTGACGTGAGCAAGTTTAGCTGCACGTTCGATGTCTTCACGTGTGTATTGATCTTCTGTCGCGTAAGCAATGTTGTTTGCAATCGTGTCATTAAACAAATGTACGTTTTGCGATACCAATGCAAACTGCTCGCGCAGGTTCTTAAGCTCGTAGTCACGAATATCGTGGCCATCAAGTGTAATTGAACCACCGCTGACGTCGTAAAAACGGTTGAATAAGTTAGCGATGGTGCTCTTACCTGAGCCTGAACGACCAACAAGAGCAACTGTCTTGCCTTTTGGAATATCAAAGCTCACGTTCTCAAGTGCCGGTTTCTCTGCACCTTCGTAGGTAAAGCTGACTTCTTTTACTGCAACGTCGCCATTTGCGCGATCTACAGTGAACTTACCTTCGTTCTTCTCTGGCTCTAGGTCTACCAGGGCAAACAAGGTTTGGCTCGCTGCCATACCACGTTGGAACTGTGAGGTTACGTTTGTCAGCGCTTTAAGCGGACGCATCAAACCAAACATTGCTGAGAACACAACGGTAAATGTACCCGGCGTTAATTGATCTTTGATTGAGTCGATACTTGCTAGGTAAAGCACAACAACAATCGCAATAGACGCGATCATTTGAATGATTGGGTTTGCTGCAGCTTGAGCTGTCACCAACTTCATACTTTGTTGACGCATTTGGTTGCTGACTTTTTCGAAGCGCTTGCCTTCGATATCTTGACCGCCGTAGCTTAGTACGACTTTGTGACCTTTTAACATTTGCTCAGCAGAAGCCGTCACATGGCCCATCATGGTCTGCATGTTCTTCGAAATCTTACGGAATCGCTTAGAAACGATACCAATGCCCCATGCCACCACTGGTGCAACAGCAAATAGAACTAGAGAAAGCTGCCAGCTGTTGTAGAACATCAGCACAAGAAGACCGATTATGCTCGCACCTTCACGCACAATGCTGACTAACGCTTGGCTGGTTGCGGCAGAGACCTGTTCCGAATCATAAGTAATACGAGACAGTAAATTACCTGTTTTTTCTTTATCAAAGTAAGAAACTGGCATATGCATGAAGTGATTAAACACCATGCGACGAATTTGCATCACCACGTTGCCGGATACCCAGCTCAAGCAATAAGTGGAGACAAATCCGCTCACACCACGAATGAACATCATGGCGAAAACAATCAGTGGAAGCGTGCGTAGAAAATCCGATTCCGCATTACCAAAACCCTCGTCAAGAAGTGGTTTTAGCAAGGAAATCATATAGGTATCTGAAAGTGCATTAATCACTAATGCAATGACGGCAACGATAATGCCTGACTTATAAAGGCGAATAAATTGCCATAGACGCTTAAACGTCTGCCAGGTCGTTTCATCAGTATTTATCGACATAGAAGTGCTTTATTTTCTTACATTAAGACTCTTATTCTACTCCCTTACGCAGCATCTGCCTATACCAAGGCTCAAATGTCTCACTACGTTTAGCTTCAAAGTACCAATTGTCTCGCTCAATAAACACCGATACCTGCCCATGATTTCCCGTATCCAGCCAGTGGGCACTTGCTGCCTGATAAGCCGATAAAACATTTTCAGCAGGCATGCCCCATTGATTACTTTTTGCTAACGAGGCTATCGCCAAGGTTGGAGAGACAGTTTGAACAAATTTTGGATTCGAAGAGCTCTTGCTGCCATGATGAGGAACAAGCATAACATCACTCTCTAGCTTGTTGGGTTCACGCATAAGTATCCACTCACTGACGGCTTCAATATCGCCAGTCAAAAGCAATTTAAAACCCGATTCCTTATCCACAACTCGAACAACACACGAATGAGGATTATAAGCACGGTTTACCTGCTTAGGTGGCCATAGGACTTCAAAATAAAGCGCCTGCCAATACCAGCGTTCACCCGCAATACAAGATTGGTAGTTAGCGTAGTTTTGACTGCTGAATTTCTGCGCTGGCGAAAAGTGCTGCTCTATATACTGCCTACCTCCAGCATGATCCGAATCAGCATGACTGATAATGAACATATCAATGGTGCCAAAACCTCTGCGATGTAATACGGGAGAGATAACTTGCTGAGCTATGCTCCCTGAGTTCCAAGCTTTGCCTGTGTCATAAAGCGCCACCTTTCCATGCTTCTCAATTAATACCGCAAGGCCATGCCCTACATCTAACACGTCCACTCGCCAAGAATTTGTTGTACGCTCATAAAATAGGGCGACACCCGTCACTAGCATGACTAACGTAACGAGCGAGCCCCGATTCAAAAAACGTCTCAATAATCCACAGATGGCAACTGCGAGTATCGTTAAGGTCAAAGGCAAACTTACAAAATGCCAACTCCCGACCGCAAACTGTAATGACCATGTCAGTGGCAACAACACCCAATCCACCAGTTGCCAAAGCACACCAGCCAACTGAAAAGAAATTGGGGTTACAATCAGCGCTAGGAACATCAAAGGGACGACCAAAAAACCAAACCAAGGAATGAAAACTAGGTTATAAGCGATGGATACCAAACTTGTTCCAGAGAAAAACGCACCGCTGATTGGCACGATAAGCAAAGTAAGCACTAACTGTATTTTTAGTAGTGAACTCAGCTTCGTTTGCCAATTGCCGCGTCGCTGTTGAACCACATTCACGGCTAAAAGCACGGCAACCACGGACAGATAAGACAACCAGAAGCTCATCGTGAATGAAGCAAAAGGCTCGATGAAAAGCTGTATCGAGACTGCGAGCAATAACACTCGCCAAGGGCTCCAATGAACCAACGCCGCTTTAAGTACGAGATAAATGACACAAACCGAGAAAGCACGGGTTGTAGGTAAAGAAAAATCGGCCAACCACGCATAAACGAGCGCTGCCAATAAACCGACAGCGGAAGGAAGGTGAACAAATTTGGGGAATAGAAGCCGAATGACAAAGCCCAAACTCATGCCAAACGCAAACGCCATTCCAATATGCAAACCAGAGATTGAGACCAAATGCAGCAGCCCGCTATCTCGCAGAGACTGCCAATCCTGTTTAGCAAGCAGGGAGCGGTCGCTAAACGCTAATGCACTGATTAAAGGGAAATGGTCAAGTTCAGCAATATGAGTATCAACGGCCGTAATGATTTGCTGTCGAAATGAAGAGTGTGTACGAATCAACCATTTCGCGTCATCAGGTGTGACAGCTCTAGCGGTAATACCCTTACCTATCGCTTGCTTTTCCGCATCAAACCCCGCCTCATTCTTCAAACCCAGAATCGGTTTGATCGTCACCTGAGTAGTGAACTCACTGTTAACGGGCAGTGGGAAAGCGGTTATCAATCGGATTTTCGGTTTAAGAAAAGGTAACAGGTTTTGAGAATTCACCTGATTGATCTGCGCAATTCCTTCATATCCGTGACTTATTTGCGTAAAAGGGCTGTCAACTTTGCCATTTATGGTAATATTCACCCCTGCTCGAAACAGGGCTTGTCTTTGATGCTCCATAACATTGCCGTGGATAATGACAACCATAAAGCCCCAAATTACGCCTATGCTCAATAAGCCACGACGTAATTTGATAATCGAGCCAGTGGCAATTATTCCCAGCAGCAACCATCGCCAATCAGGCATCGTCGGCCACCACGCAGACGATATAACGCTCGCTACAAATAACGCCAAGGTCAAACTTTTTTCTAAGAGAGTCATGTCGTCCTATGCCTAGAAAGCTGATAAAACGCTTCATGCCAGATCATGAAATGATCAAACGCCAAAAAGCACTGAAGGTCTTCGGCAACGTTTTATACAACCCAAACTTGTGGTGTTTAAATCGTCGCTCTGCATCAGGTGCTTTTGCTGTTGGTCTGTTTATGGCGTTTGTTCCGCTTCCGAGCCAGATGATCATGGCGGCAGGTCTCGCCATCATGCTCGGTGTTAACTTGCCTCTATCTGTTGCCCTTGTCTGGATCAGTAACCCAATCACCATGCCGGTGCTGTTCTACTTCGCATACAAACTTGGCGCATTGGTCATGCATGTACCACCACAACCGTTCCACTTTGAGTTGTCGTGGGATTTCATCATGCAGCAAATGAACACCATTGGGCCTCCGTTCCTACTAGGCTGCGCAATCTGTGGCGTGGTATCAGCCATCATCGGCTATTTTGGTATACGTGGACTATGGCGTTACTCAGTGGTCAGAAGCTGGCAAAAACGTAAGATACGATAAGTACTTCTTCTTCAATTGGCAGGTCTCAGAACATCGAATGGAGAATAGTTAACGTTCGAAATGAAAGGCGATGTAACTCAAGTATGAAAGCTACCGAGCCACCGCAAAGATAGTTAGATTGCAGATAAAAGAAAGGACCGAGATTCGGTCCTTTTTTGTGTCAGTGAGTGACCAGCGCTTCGCTAAGCTCTATCCACTACTTTGAACTCAATACCGCCGCTGGGTTAAGTTTCGCTGCACGAGATGCGGGATACCAAGTTGCTAGCAAGCTCAGAACAATCGCTGTAATGGAAACTAAAGCAACATCAGGCCAGTGCAACTGCGATGGCAAGAAGTCGACAAAGTAGATATCCCCCGAAAGGAATTGGTGACCAATTAAGGCTTCCAGCCCTTTAATAATCGGTGTGAGGTTGAGAGCGACAAGAACGCCAACGACACTGCCAGCAAGGCTGCCGAATACACCAGAGAAGACGCCTTGCCACACAAAGATACGTTTAATCAAACCATCCTTTGCACCCATAGTACGAAGAATCGCAATCTCGGCAGCACGATCTTTTACCGCCATCATCAGTGTCGACACAATGTTGAAACACGCGACACCGATAACCAAAACCATCACCAAGTACATAATGGTACGAACTAACTGGATATCACGATACAAGAAGCCAAACTGTTGTTGCCAGCTTTTCAGGTAAACATACACATCAATCAGATTACCCACTTCACGCACAATGGAAGGCGCGTTAAGTACATCATCGGTCTTGAGCGAAATACCCGTGACGCCATCACCTAAGCGCGCATAAGCCTGAGCATCTTTCAGCGGCACCAAAGCCAATGAGTGATCGATTTGACCATTGAGTGCTAGGAATCCAGACACCTTCACGCGAACTCGTTTCGGCGCTTGAACCTTATTGGTGCTTCCGGTTTGCGGAATCATCAACGTAATGTAATCACCTACATCGACGTTAAGCTCATTCGCTACACCACGCCCCAAAATGACTTGCTGTTGGCCCGCATAGAAGTTCTGCCATGCTTTTGGATCAATGAACTCCGACATGCTCGACACCGCTTGTTCAAAAGCAGGATCCACACCACGCACTTCAATCGCCTTAAGCTTACTGCCCTTTTCTGCCAATCCCGTAAATCGAACATAAGGCGCCGCTGCGACAACATGTTCATGCTTCAAGGCTTGGTTCATGGTCTTGGTGTAGTTATGTAGCGGACCGTTTACCCCTTCTAACTCCCCATGTGGGATTACCGATAAAACACGTGACTGTAGCTCACGCTCAAAACCGTTCATGGCGGATAGACCTATAATGATCACCGCAACACCAACCGCAATACCAATAGTGGAAGAGAGAGAAATGAACGACACCATCTTGTTACGCTTTTTCGCGCGACTAAAGCGGCCACCGATCATCAATGCTAAAGATGAAAACAAAATTAGCCCTCCGCAGCCGCTGTTTGAGTCGTAAAGCGATCCACCAGCAAACCATCTTGCATGTGCATTTGACGATCCATTTTCGCAGCTAACTCGTTATCGTGGGTCACCACCAAGAAAGCGATGTTTGACTCCTGGTTTAGCTCTCGCATTAAATCGTAAATCGCCAATGCCGTGTTGTGATCTAGGTTACCTGTAGGCTCATCAGCCAAAACCAAGTCAGGCTTATTAACCAAAGCACGGGCAATCGCAACACGTTGGCGCTCACCACCAGATAGCTCCGAAGGACGGTGGTCCATGCGGTGTTCTAGGCCAACTTTCTCAAGTAGAGCTTTTGCTTCCGCTTTCGCATCCGCTACTTTTGCGCCCCCAATCAACAATGGCATCGCAACGTTTTCAACTGCGGTAAAGTCAGCCAATAGGTGATGGAACTGATAGACAAAACCAAGGTGTTTGTTTCGTAGTGCCGCTTGCTTGTTTGAACTTAGCGCAGACAAGTTCTGCCCCAGAAAATCCACCTCACCTTGAGATGCATCATCTAAAGCGCCAAGGATGTGAAGCAGCGTACTCTTACCCGAGCCAGATGAGCCAACAATAGAAACCAGTTCACCTTTGTCGATATCAAAACTCACGCCTTTCAACACTTCCGTATCTAACGAGCCTTCTCGGTAGACTTTACGAATATCACGACATTCTAATAGCTTATTCATAGCGAAGTGCCTCAGCTGGTTTAACAGAAGATGCTCGGTAAGACGGGTAAACAGTTGCAGCTAGACTCAGAGCAATCGCCAGCACTACCACTAATAAAATTTGGAATGAATCAATCACGATTGGCAAGTGACCACCAAAGCTAAACAAGGCAACGCCTGCCGCTTCCAGAATAGCATTGAGATTGAGCGATAAAGCAACGCCGACCGCGCCACCAACAATCGCACCAATCACACCACTACTCGCGCCCTGCACCATGAAAATCGCCATCACTTGAGATTGCTTCATACCTTGAGTTTTGAGAATCGCGACTTCCGATTGCTTCTCCATCACCACCATGATCAACGCAGAAATAATATTAAATGCTGCTACGCCAACAATCAGCCCCAGCATCAAGCCCATCATGTTCTTTTCCATTTTTACTGCTTGGAAAAGCTCACCACGCTGCTCACGCCAGTCACTCCATTGCCAACCTTCCGGCAATGGCTTATCTGCAAATTCCGTCACCATAAATGGGTCAGAGAAGAACACACGCCAACCGGATACCGTATCTTTCGGTAAACGCATCAATTTAGAAGCGTCAGTCATGTTGACGATCATAAGCTGACCATCCACATCTGAGCCGGTATTAAAGATACCCGCCACAGTGAAGTTACGTTGACTTGGGATTCGACCTAATGGGGTAAATTGCGTCGCATTGGTCACCATTAAGCGGACTTTGTCACCCATCGATACTTTAAGAGCACGCGCCAAACTGTGACCAAGGAAAACCTTATATTCACCCGCTTGTAGCGAAGATAAACGACCTGCTATCAAGTGATTGGAAATAGGATCGCCAAGTTTAGGCTCGATACCAATCAAGTAACCAGCGGTTAGCTGTGCGGAACTTTGGATCACAGCTTCACCACGCACAATCGGCTCTGGCTTAGCGATGGTCGACATGTTTTGAATGAATTGGGGCGCCGTCTCGCTCATTGGCGTTTTGCCATCGTGCTGAGAAACGACAGCATGAGGAAGCACGCCTAAAATGCGCTCTTTAAGCTGAGCTTCAAAGCCATTCATCACAGACAGTACTGTCACCAACGCCATCACACCAATCGTGATACCTGCGGTCGACATATAAGAAACGAATCGACTGAATCTATCCCCGGAGCGTCCCCGAAGATACCTCAAGCCAATAAACAAAGAGATAGGATGATACATATAGGACAAACCAACTGGTTTTCTAATAATGGAGCCAATACTTAGCTAATTAATAGCGGTTATCTTACCTTACTCTTACTATGAAGAAGACAAGATAATCGCTAAATTTGTCAACGACATGCAATAAGTCCCCATTTACTGCAAAAAGTTCAGCCATAAAAACAGGTAAACTTGATAACTTACCCTGATTAGCGATAATCACTCCCCTATCCTACTCATTCTTCAATGAAATGAGAGCGCTCGATGGCAGAAAAGGACCAAATTATGACAGAGCAAGAATACTTCACCGTGCACCACAATCTGACGATTAACGTCGAAACGTTAGGGACGGACTTTGCTCTACCAGATGAGGCCACTTTTGTATCTGAAATTCCAGCACCGTTCATCGTCGCAAGTGAGTTCAGTCACTTAGATATGTTAGCGGATAACGCGAGACTGGAACTGCAAAATAAAGAGTTGAAACACGTCATCAGCTTGCTGGATACCCAAAACTCAAAACTCAACTTACTACTGAGTTTTATGCTTTCTCAACAAGATGATATTGCACTGCGTTTTCAAACCACGCAATTCGGCGCAAGCCAACTGAGCTATCGTAGCGCTTCTGCCGTAGAAAAAGACCAACTGGTTCGAGTGAAACTCTTCTTAGATCATCCTGCCGCAGCGATTTACTGCTACGCTCAGGTAGTAGAGTGCGAACAATCAGAGCAAGGTTATGTGGTTACACTCAAGTACAAACGGCTTCGAGAAGCTGACCAAGATTTATTAATCAAAGCCGCGCTATACCAACAGCAAAAATTACTCCGTCAGCGCTCACTAGAGCGAGAAAACAAATAACCCTCATGCTCCTAAAATAACTATCATGACAAAAGCAACAATTCTTTCCGTCACGAATCCATCTGAGCGTGGCGACAAAAAACAACTTGGCAACCTACCTGGTGCAGCATTGGCAATGGCAATCGCTGAGCTAGCCAAACAGCATTCAAGTCACTCTTTGCTTGTCGTGCCAGATCCACAAATCGCACTCAAGCTGCAAGCGGAAATTGAACAGTTTACCGATCAGCCAGTCAGCCTATTTCCAGATTGGGAAACACTGCCTTACGACAACTTTTCTCCGCACCAAGAGATCATCTCAGACCGTATTGCACGCTTATACCAATTGCCGACTCAAAGTAACGGCGTAACGATTGTGCCAGTAAGTACGGTGTTGCAGCGCCAGTCTCCGCGTGATTTCTTATTGCAACACACTTTGATGGTGAAAACGGGCGACCAATTCTCACTAGATAAGCTTCGTGTGCAGCTAGAGAACTCAGGCTACCGTCACGTTGATCAAGTGTTTGGTCCGGGTGAATACGCGAGCCGAGGGTCGATCCTTGACCTGTTCCCAATGGGCAGCTCAGATCCATACCGCATTGATTTCTTCGATGACGAGATCGACACCATCCGTACCTTCGATCCAGAAAACCAACGTTCGATCGAAGACATTCAGCAAATCCAATTGCTACCAGCGCATGAGTTCCCGACAACCAAAGCGGCAATTGAAGATTTCCGTACTCGCTGGCGTTCTCAATTTGAAGCTCGCCGCGAGCCTGAGTCGATTTACATGCAAGTCACTAAAGGTACTTGGCCGGCAGGTATCGAGTACTGGCAACCATTGTTCTTCGACCATACCGAAACGCTGTTTGACTACCTGCCAGAAGACTCTCAACTGATCACATACGGTGATATTGAAGCCGCAGTGGATACGTTCTTGAATGACGTAGATTACCGCTACGATCAAAAGAAAATCGATCCGATGCGTCCGTTGTTAGCACCACATGAATTGTGGTTGAAAAAAGACGAACTATTTACTCACTTCAAACAGCTGCCACAGGCGCAATTGAACTTAGAGAAAATCGTTAAGCGTGCTGGTCGCCAGAATCTCGCAGTTCAATCTCTAGCCGAGCTTGGTGTTCAACAGCAGAACAAAGAGCCGTTAGCGCGTTTACGTCAATTCAGTGAACAATTCACGGGTAAAATCATTTTCTCTGTGGAATCGGAAGGCCGCCGCGAAGCGCTAACAGAGCTGCTGCAAGGCATTAAAGTGCGTCCTGTCGTGCATGGTTCACTCTACCAAGCACTGGATTCTGGCGATCGTTTCAGTTTGATCTTAGGTGCAGCAGAACATGGCTTTATTCACGATGACCTGAACTTCGCCCTGATCTGTGAAAGCGATCTGCTGGGCGATCGTGTGATTCAACGTCGCCGTAAAGACAAGAAAGCGGTAAACAGTGACACCGTTATTCGTCACCTAGCTGAACTTAAGCCGGGTCAGCCCGTTGTGCACATCGATCACGGTATCGGTCGCTATATTGGCTTACAGACTCTTGAGGCTGGCGGCATGAAAACGGAATACGTAACCCTTGAGTATCAAAATGACGCCAAGCTTTACGTTCCCGTCTCTTCATTAAACCTAATCAGCCGCTACTCTGGTGGTGCTGAAGAGAGCGCGCCGCTGCATAAACTGGGTGGTGAAGCATGGGCGAAGGCTCGTCGTAAAGCCGCTGAGAAAGTACGCGACGTCGCGGCAGAGCTACTTGATGTTTACGCTAAGCGTGAATTGAAACCGGGCTACAAGTTTGAGCTGGACCGTGGTCAATACGCCACATTTAAAGCCACCTTCCCGTTTGAAGAAACCGATGATCAGTCAACTGCTATTAATGCGGTTCTATCCGATATGTGCCAAGCAAAAGCCATGGACCGCCTCGTATGTGGTGATGTGGGCTTTGGTAAAACAGAAGTGGCGATGCGCGCTGCGTTTGTTGCTACAGACAACAGTAAGCAGGTCGCGGTATTGGTGCCAACCACCCTACTTGCTCAACAGCACTTTGAAAACTTCCGTGATCGCTTTGCCAACTTACCAATTCGCGTTGAAGTACTTTCACGTTTTAAATCGGCAAAAGAGCAAAAAGTCATTCTTCAAGACGTCGCCGATGGCAAAGTGGATATTGTCGTAGGTACTCACAAGCTACTTTCAAGCGACATCAAATTCAAAGATCTTGGCTTGTTGATTGTCGATGAAGAACACCGCTTCGGTGTACGCCAAAAAGAAAAAGTGAAAGCGATGCGTGCTGATGTCGACATCCTAACGCTGACCGCAACCCCTATTCCTCGTACATTGAATATGGCAATGAGTGGCATGCGCGACTTGTCGATAATCGCAACACCGCCTGCGCGTCGCCTAGCTATCAAGACCTTTGTGCGTCAACGTGAAGACTCTGTGGTACGCGAAGCCGTACTGCGTGAAATCATGCGTGGTGGTCAGGTTTATTTCCTACACAACCAAGTAGAAACCATTGAAAAAACCGCTGAAGACCTACAAAAGCTGATTCCTGAAGCGCGAGTGACCGTTGCCCATGGTCAAATGCGTGAACGCGAACTAGAGCGCATCATGAACGATTTCTACCACCAGCGTTTCAACCTGCTGGTGTGTACCACCATCATCGAGACAGGTATCGACGTTCCGACGGCCAACACCATCATTATGGATCGTGCCGATAACCTCGGTTTAGCGCAGTTGCACCAGCTTCGTGGCCGCGTTGGTCGTTCACACCACCAAGCTTACGCTTACTTACTGACGCCACATCCAAAAGCCATCACCAAAGATGCGATTAAGCGTCTTGATGCGATCGCTTCGCTGGAAGATCTCGGTGCAGGCTTCACACTGGCCACGCACGATCTTGAGATTCGTGGTGCGGGTGAGCTATTAGGTGACGAACAAAGTGGTCAAATTCAATCTGTTGGCTTTACACTGTATATGGAGATGCTTGAACAAGCGGTCGAAGCATTGAAAGAAGGTAAAGAGCCATCATTGGATGATCTGCTTCGCGAACAAACTGAAATTGAGATGCGTATCCCAGCGCTATTGCCGGATGACTACATTCCAGATGTGAACACGCGTCTATCGATGTACAAACGCATTGCAAGCGTGACAGATAACGAAGGTTTGTCTGAACTAAAAGTGGAACTGATTGACCGATTTGGTGTTTTACCAGATGCAACCAAGAACCTCCTATCTGTCTCAGAGTTGAAAATTGGGGCAGGATGTCTCAAAGCGAAGAAAATTGAGGCGCATGATAAGGGCGGATTCATTGAGTTTTACCCTGATGCTGACATTAATCCAGCGTATTTGGTTAAACTCCTGCAATCACAGCCGCAAAAATTTGCAATGGAAGGTCCAACTAAGTTCAAGTTTAGCGTACCATTGACGGACCGACGTAAACGCATCCAGTTTGTTCAAGACTTACTGAATGATTTTAAACAGAATTTATTACCAACGAGCTAATAGTCGAATGAGAATACTGATCCCATTATTGCTTCTTTGTGTCTCAATGCCATCTTGGGCTGCGCGTCAATTTGATATTGAAGTAATTATTTTCAAGCGAGCAGTCAACGCTGAAAGTACCAGTGAATCATGGCCAAATGAACTGCCAACTATTGAAATGAGTAACGTCGGCAGCCTACAAAGCGATTCTTACCGCCAGTCAAAAGGCGCCACGCTTCTACCACGTTCTTCTTACCGATTGAACGCACAAGAGGCTGCACTGAACAACCACGCAGGCTTTAAAGTGCTAAAACACGTGGCATGGCGTCAAGGTGACCGTGGTAAAGCCAGTGCACCAATCTTCCGTATGGTTGGTGGCCGAGACTTCTCTGGCTCTTACAATGCAGATGGCAGCCCTGTCGGCAGCAGCACATCACTATCAACCGATGGCTACAGTGAAGAGAGCGTGAATGGCCCACTGTACGAACTAGACGGTAAGTTACAAATCTATGTTCAGCACTACTTGTTTGCTGAAACAACCATCGATATTCGTGAACCAAGCGTGCGTGAAGTCCACCTAGCGTCACAGCCTTCAGAACAGCTATCTGATGAATTTGGCGAAGTCGATGGCAACGTACAAGTTGGCAACTTAGCGGAAGTCACCCCAACCGTGACCGAAGAGAAGTTTTTGAAGAGCTTCCGAATGGATCAAAAGCGTCGTATGCGCAGTGGCGAAACCCACTACCTAGACAACCCATTGATGGGTATGATCATTCAAGTTCGTCGAGTTCGATAAGAGCCACCTCAACATAAAAGCGCAGCACTGGCTGCGCTTTGTTTTATCTAGAGTCTCACATGGAAGTTGTATCAATTCATGAGTCCAGATTTTGAAATCGTCACCCCTCGTTTAGCGCTGCGACTGATTCCTTCAGAACACGCTCACACCTTGCAGCGACTCCTAGTCGAATCCCCTTCTCTGCATCAATGGCTAGATTGGTGCAATGAAGACGTTACGTTAAAAGACGCTCAAGATTTCTTGTTAGCAACTCGCTTAAATTGGGTCAAAACCGAGGCGTTTGGTTTTGGCGTTTACGAGCGCGAGAGCAACAGTCTCGTAGGCATGGCAGCGGTTAATGAGCTTTACCATACCTTCAATATGGCAAGCATTGGTTATTGGGTTGCCGATCGCTATCAGCGCAAAGGTTATGCACAAGAATCGATTCGCTCACTGGCAGAGTTCTGCTTTGCCAAACTCAATTTAACTCGCGTGGAAATTGTCTGCGATCCAGATAACACCGCCAGTCAGGCATTAATTGAATCCGTTGGCGCACAAAAAGAAGCCATTGCCAGAAACCGTTTTATCTTCCATGGCAAGCCAAATGATGGCGTAGTGTATTCACTGCTTCCTAGTGACTTAGAATGAAAAAAGCCACCGACATGCAGTGGCTTCTGTTTTGACCTTTGTTTCGCTCTCAACCAAATCAGCTTAAAGAGCCAAATCATCAAATATTAGTGCAGCTTCAAGTTCGGACGCAGCACGCGGTTGATACGGCCAACCAGCATCATCAGGCCTGTCTTAATCACGCCATGCAGTGCCATTTGGTGCATGCGGTATAGCGAAATGTAAACCACACGAGCGATACGACCTTCAACCATCATCGAACCTTTGGTTAGGTTACCCATCAAGCTACCAACCGTAGAGAAGCGGCTTAGAGAAACCAGAGAACCGTGGTCTTTGTATTCGTAAGCTTTCAGTTCACGACCATTTAGCTTAGCAACGATGTTAGTAAACGCTTGGCTAGCCATTTGGTGCGCAGCTTGAGCTCGTGGCGGAACAAAAGAGCCATCAGGCTGAGTACATTGTGCTAGATCACCAATAACGAAGATGTCGTCATCACGTGTGGTTTGTAGCGTGTTTTTCACTACAAGCTGGTTAATACGGTTCGTCTCTAGACCTGCGATATCTTTAATGAAGTCAGGCGCTTTGATACCCGCAGCCCATACCATGATTTGCGCAGGGATCTTCTCACCGTCTTTCGTCGTCAGACCGTCTTTGTCCGCCTGCGTCACCATGGTCGCTGTGCGTACGTTGACACCCAACTTAACCAATTCTTGGTGTGCCGCAGAAGAAATACGTGGAGGAAGCGCAGGAAGAATACGTTCGCCCGCTTCAACTAGGTTTACGTTTAGCTTGCTAGAATCTAGGTCACCAAAGCCGTAAGTACGCAGCTCTTTCACTGCGTTGTGAAGCTCAGCAGAGAGCTCAACACCAGTCGCACCCGCACCAACAATCGCGATATCTACCGTGCCATTACCGTTTTTCGCGTGCAGTTTTAGGAACTCGTTGTTCATTTCACTACGGAAACGGTGTGCCTGTTCTGGGCTATCTAGGAAGATACAGTTGTCACGAACACCAGGAGTGTTGAAATCGTTAGATGTAGAACCAATTGCCATCACTAGAATATCGTATTCTAGTTCACGGCTTGGCATAAGAAGTTCGCCGTGCTCGTCTTTAAGCTCACTTAGAATGATCACTTTACGTTCACGATCAATGTCTTGAAGGCTGCCCATTTGGAAGTCAAAGCTGTGGTTTTTTGCGTGAGCACGGTAGCTCAGTGCATCCACACCTTCGTCCAAAGAACCTGTTGCTACTTCGTGCAACAATGGTTTCCACAAGTGGCTCGCTTTACGGTCTACCAGTGTAATTTGCGCACGGTTCTTACGACCCAGAGTGCGGCCCAGTTTGGTTGCCAACTCAAGGCCACCAGCACCGCCGCCTACAACGATAATGCGTGTCACAATGTTATCCTCTACAAAAATGAATATATGGGTTCAGCTCGATGCTGACTCACAGTGCTCTGCGGTCATACATCCAACCGATGAATTCTTTGGTCTCTAGAGGTGAGCTCACTTTTGGATAAACGCCGATACCATCTTGTTTTTGCTTCTTATTTCATTTGCTTGTTGATGTGCATCGGTTTCTTGGTCTGAAACACGCGATCTCAGACAAAAAATGGGCAAGTTTCTTACTCGCTCTCAATTTTTTTTGATATTTATCAAATTATTTTTACGAAGTTCATTATATAGGGCTATCTTTTGATGGCAACAAAAATCCTTACTCTAGATACGGATTGGCTAATTTTCATCTGCTTAACGGTATCGTTTTCGTGCCACAAAAGGTTAAAACAATAAATCAAGATAATAAATAGCTACAAAATGTAAATTTCTACAGAATTATTATTATCAAGTTGGGCAAAGCCAGAAACAAAAACGGCACTTCGAAAAGTGCCGTTTAAAGATAGTTAAATCATTTGCTCTGGGGCAAGTTAAGCGTTTTTGAATGCCTTCATCGCTTGCAAGTGGTGAGAGATTTTCTTGAATTTATGCGATTGAGTTTCATCCCAAATGATTTGGTAGTGTTTATCCAATTCTGCTGCGGTTTTTGAGTTGTCGTGAATTTCATCTTCTTTCGACAAAATAACCAAACAGCGCTCTTGGTTTTTCGTACGGAACTGCTCAACACATTTGGTGGCAATATCTTCGTACTCTTCTGGACGATCAATACGCCCTGCCATCGTCTTCTCTGGATGCAAATTCGGGTTGAACATCACTTGTTTGATGCCGCAAAGAAAACCGATTCGCTCTGACCAGTATGCGCCAAGACCCACACCACAAATCAGTGGATTTGGATCGTTCGCTTGGTCAATGACCTTAGACACTTCTTTCAATAAGTGCTGCATGTCATGCTTAGGATGAAGTGTACTGTAGTTGATGAAACGAACGTCATCATCGATGAACTGCAATTGAAGAACTTTTTCGTGGTTACCTGGGCTTGTACTATCAAAGCCGTGCAAGTAAATAATCATGTGTACCTCTCCCTGTGACTTGCTGGTACTTCACTTTAAACTACCACTATTTCCTTATGGTTAAAGAGGAAAAAGTCATGAGTTATCAAAACAGTGATCTTCAATACATAATAAGTCTTTAAACTCGCGAGCACTGTCTAAGTATTGTTCATCATCCCACAATTTGTAGGCGACTAAATACCATAGCATTGCCATCATTCGAGTTCTTGGCATCCAAGCTTGAACGCCTTCTAGCCACAAATCCACTTCTTCAATTTGACGAACTTGGCAATACCTGACGACCCCATCTTCAATTGGTACGTCAGCCAATTGCAAAATAAGGGTGAGATCAAGTCTTGGGTCCGCTAAGCCTGCGTATTCCCAATCAATGACTTTCACACCATCTTGGCCGCGCACTAAGTTGTAACAACCAAGGTCAAAATGGCACAGTGCTGCTGGGATTTGCTCTACGCTTGGTTCAGAACGCCACTTACGGTACAACATCTCAAACTCCGTGCCTACGTACTTGCCTCCCAGCTCTAACCAATAATGATCGATACGTGAGAGATAAGAGAATGGCACTAATGGAATCGACGTTGCTGAATACTCGTGAATCGCAGCCGCTATTGGCAGTAACTCTTCACTATCAATTCCCGGTTTGGTGAGAGTTTCACCCGGCACCCACTCCACCAATAAACCTTGCTCGTGAACAAACACGGGCTTCGGGCCTAAATTGAGCGGAGCAATCGCGTTGAGAACTTGATATTCATTGTGGCGAGATATAGCAAAGGCCTTGCATACATTACTGGTCGGTCGCCAGACGTAAGCAAGGCCTTCAGAGGATTCCAACCGCCAACAGCGATTGGTCAATCCACCAGTGACGGTTTGAACCTTCACTGGTGGCGAAGTAAAGAAGCCATCAAGAGTATTTAGACTCGGGTCTAATTGTTTCGCTTGTTGCCAAGAAAACCACGCCATGAATGACTTCTCCACTCAGGTCATAAGACCAAACAGAATCAATTAAAGACCAAATAGGCTCTTAGATTGTTCTTTACGGATTTCAGTCTCATCCGCCCACTCAATCAGACCAGTTTCAAGGTCCATTAGACGCATGGTCATTTTGTAGTAAACGTCTTTGTCACTACCTGCATTTTTCACGATGCTAGAAAGGTTTCCGTAAAGCATGTATTGCGCACCGACCATTTTACCGAATTGGATTGCTGTGCTTTGGTTCACTAGCTCGTCAGTGTTTTGGAAGTTAAGTTGCTCACGAACAGACTCAACGCGGTCCATATCTACGAAACGGAACTTACCAGAGTTCAGCATCTTAGTAGAGATAGTGTCTGTGATTGATTCCGTATCAATATGTTCGCTTGTCTTGTTCTTGATACGCTCAACAAACACGATAGGACGTTGGTCACGAGTAATTGCTGCCACTGAACCTGACATCATCATGCTGTCGACCATTTCGCCAGCAATTTTTTGTAGATCCGTCGAGCCAAAATCGATCGTTGTGGTTTCTGTCGCTTGCGCATCACCGTAAGAGACTTTGTTTGAACAACCACCCAGAATGACGGCAAGACCTAAAAGAGCAATAATACTTTTTTTCATGAGAGTTCCTTAGTTTGTGTTTCATCCCGAGACGTCTCCATCTTGGGAAAGCAGCATAGCTACCTAAAAAATATGTATCCCAAAGCTTGGGTTAGTTATCTTGTGCTTCGCGAATTTGTACACGGAATTGAGTCCCATTCGGGTTCACCGTCACTTCAGACAAAGTCACTTGTTCAAATCCACGCACAATCATTTTGCGCCATGGACCTGGTTTGGTATTCACTTCTAATCCAGTATTGTCATACCAGTAAAAACGATAAAGAATCTCTTGATCGCCTTTGTAATTGCTGCTCAGTTGAACAACACCGCGTGGACGGTCATCCACATAAGTCGTGGTAATGTTGTCTACCAACAGGCGACTACCCATGACGTTATCGTGGAAGAAAACCTTTTGCGTTTGGCCATCGATTCGGATTCCCGCAGTGTTATCTGCACAACCTGCTAAACCTACTATCACTGCCAAACCTATAAGCCATGCTCTCATTACAACCTCCCTAGCTGTTTATGCCACACCGTAGAATGTGTTCCCTGACGAGAAACCCAAACCAACGTTGTTTGCTGTGCTGGCACTTCGAATTGATACACCTGATCACCAACGTTCAGACTCTGCTGACCCGGCTTGACGACTTTCGACGCCGTTTTCACCGTGCCCGGAAGTGTCTGCCAACTTCTGGTATCAGGTTGTTCGGTTAGTGTATTCCACACGTTGAAAAGAATGTTGCCGACATCATCACCTTTTGCCGCTTCTTTTCGAATTCTGTCTTTGGCCCAAACACGAATTGCCTGACGAATCACAATCGTCGTTAAACGCTCATGCAAATCGTTTTGCGCCATGGCATTCACATCAGCCAATGTGCTTGAAGGTAGCTTTTTACCATTCAACGCAACATCACCAAAACGTTGTGTACCGCGCTTCGGATAATAGGGCAGTGCGAGCGAGTAGATCGCGCCATCACCTCGGCTGTCATAGATTGGTAAATCAATACGCCAACCTTGTAGCGCTTCCACCACACCTTGCTCATCAATCACAATCACGCGACCTTGCGACTTACTCAGCCCTGATGGTGCTTTGCCGTAGCGCTTCTCTAGCATACGAAGATCTTGACGCATACCGAGCTTTTTCGCGGCATACATGGTGCTTTCAATAACTTGCTTGTTATCTGGCATCACTGCAAGTGCACGACGATAGTCTACATACGCACTGTTCAAATCTCGTGACGCTTCATACAGCAATCCAGAAAGGTAGAATAAGTAACCATTTTGTACAGAGCTCAGCTTTTTGCCTGCGTCTGGGTAGTTGGCTAACACGCTACCTAAGTTCGCTGACATACCTTGCTTCTTAAGATCCTTCTCTGCTTGGTTTAGTTCCCTTTCTCGTGCTTTCTTTGCCGCCTCTTGAACTTGGTTTGCACGGCGCATTTCAACCAGCGCCCCTTCAAGGTCATTTTTTTGTAGATAGTTCAGACCAAGGTACAAATGCAAAAAGCCGAGTTCATAGTCGGCAGGTTGGTATTCGTTTAAATTGTCGTTAACGGCAAGAGAACCCACACTGGTCGCCGTTTCCGTAACAGAAATGGTAGCGCGATCTTGTTGTTTGCGTACTGCACGATCGCTGTCTTCAAGTGAACTTAGGCTGGTCGGATAGTCTTGCGCAAGAAACGAGATTCGGCCTTGTTCAAAGTTGCCAAGTATTTCGCCACCGACATCACTCGATTGCAGTTGCTCAGCTTTGGCATATTCGCCAGCAACCACAGCTTGATAAACTTCTTTATTTTGGTCGCTATAATGACTGAACAGATTGCCAGCGGATAAGTTTGCACATCCTGTAGCAAGCAGGACCCAGCTCATCAATCCGAATAGCTTCACACCATGTTTCACATTTATCTCCACAAATGTGTTGTTCAAGGAAGAAAGAAGTGGATGAATCACCTCACCCACTCCTAAAAGATTAACTCAATACCATAGGGCCTAAAGGACGACCGCCCACTAGGTGCATATGAATATGATAGACTTCCTGACCGCCATGTGAGTTACAGTTTACAATCAAACGGTAACCGTCTTCTGCAATGCCTTCTTCTTTAGCGAGCTTCTTCGCAACCGTGAACATACGGCCCATCATTGCCTCATCTTCCACTTCCACGTCATTGGTTGTCGGGATCAGCTTGTTCGGAATGATAAGGATATGGCTTGGCGCACGCGGATTGATATCACGAAATGCCGTTACTAAATCATCTTGGTAAAGGACATCTGCTGGGATTTCTTTGCGAATAATTTTGCTAAAGATGGTTTCTTCCGCCATGGGTACTCCATTTTATAAGGTGTGTAACCTATTTAGTATGCGCTAAGCCAAAAGCGAGCTCAATAAAAAACAGTGTTCACTTAACATTATCAATATAAGTCGTGACGTTGAAGCTTTTTTTGTCGTGTGCGTCATAAAACGTGCGTCGCAAACTCAATACAATCCGATGAATTTTGTTACTTTTTTAAGACAATTCTAATTTATGTTGTCTATTTTTGGGAGAGGAAGCTCACTTATGCGGGGTTCAGTAATTAAAAGGATGTATGCAGGCTTTGCGCTGATCATCGTCTTATTCGCAGTCACGATTGCCATTATGATGGGGGGCATGAATGATATTCACGGTAAGTTTGAGACTGTATCCAAGTCTTCTCTGCCGCTTGTCTCTTTATCTAACCAAACCAGTGTAGAGCTTCTTTCTGCCGACAAATCTTTTAAAGACTTCCTGACCACAGAGAATAAACAACGCATGGGTCAGATGCGTCAGGAATTTGCCAAATCTCAACAAAGCTTCGAAGCAACATTGAGCCAACTTGAAGTTGCAAGCCAAATCTACCCTTCCCTTGCCGAACCTTTTTCTCAGCTTAAAGAACTTGAGCAGAGCTACTTTACCGAAGCAAAAGAAGCCATGGATAACTACGAAGCGATGTTCGCTGCACAAGAAGAAGTGCAAAAATCTTCTCGTCGCTTCCAACAACTCAATACTGAGCTATCTGTGGGTCTAAAAGAATACGTGGCGGATCAATCCAGCATCTCAGTTAAAGTGATGGCGAAAAGCTACTTTATTAAGCTGAAAGATGCAGAAGTGATTACGTCAGATGCGCTGGCAAGCTCAAATCCTGAGTTTGTAACGCAAGCCGTAGCAAAAAACCGCAAGGCGGTGACGCATCTGAATTACGCTTTCCGCGGTTTGGTGACTCAACTTCCTGAACTTAAAGAAGCCTTCGGCGAGTCTGTTGAACAATTTACCCGTGACGTAGGTATGCGTGGTGGTGTATTAGACCAACACAATAACTATCTATCGGCACGTGCGGCGCTTTACAACAACATCGCTAACCTTGCCACCAAAGTTGACTCAAGCATGTCGATTCTTGAGCAGTTCACTACAACCGCAACCAATAAGCTGAACGAATCTCTTGCAGACGCAGGCGACATCTACTCAGCAGGTGTTACCAAAGCGATTGTGATTGGCGTCATTGTGGTGTTGTTTGCAACGGCTATCGGTTACCACATTGCTCATAGTGTTCGTGAGCCACTGACTCGTATTCTGAAGGCATTAGAAGGTCTGACAGAAGGCGACATGACGCAACGCATTGATATTCGTTACAACAACGAATTCAGCCGTGTGAGTGGCCATATCAATACGCTGGCAGACAGCCTACATAACATCCTTGTTAAGCTGAACGACGCATCAGAAAACCTAGCGTCTACAGCCTCGACGAACGAGCAGACTTCTTCTCAAGCACAAGCTCAGTTGAACTCTCAGCGTGAGCAAACCGCAAACGTAGCCACGGCAATGACAGAGATGTCTCACTCAGTGCAAGAAGTCGCGCAAAGTGCTCAAGGCTCGTTAGAGATGGTACAGCGTGTTGAGACTGCTTCAGATCAAGGCCGTAACGTCATGAACAGCAACATCTCGACCATCAACCAGCTTGAGACACGCTTAAACGAATCCGTCTCTGCGGTTTCTGAGCTACAAAAAATGAGTGGCCAAATCGGCTCGATTCTGGATGTGATTCGTAATATTGCCGAACAAACCAACCTGCTTGCGCTGAATGCGGCGATCGAAGCGGCACGTGCTGGTGAACAGGGGCGCGGGTTTGCGGTAGTGGCAGATGAAGTTCGCGTGCTGGCTTCCAAGACCACACAATCGACAACTGAGATTGAAGCAATGATCAGTAACCTTCAATCCAGTTCTCAGTCTGCTAACCAAGTTATTCAAAGCTGTATGAGTGATATGGAAATGTCTGTTGAGCAAGCCTCTAAGGCAAACAGCTCAATGGAAGAAATCCAAGCGCTGATCATCGAAATCAGTCAGATGAGTACCCACATATCCCAAGCGGCGGCTGAGCA
The DNA here is from genome assembly GCF_010092875.1 of Vibrio sp. LB10LO1. NCBI lineage: Bacteria > Pseudomonadati > Pseudomonadota > Gammaproteobacteria > Vibrionales > Vibrionaceae > Vibrio > Vibrio sp. LB10LO1. The sequence goes on along the minus strand of NZ_JAADJW010000040.1, from coordinate 23,965 downwards.
GAGCGAGACTTCTGCGGATATTGCGCGCAGCATTGAAGACATCAATAGCATTGCTGACCAGAGCTACCATGCGATGTCTAGCATCGCGCAAACCAGTGAATCTTTGACTCAACTGGCACATCAACAAAACGAACTGGTTCATCGATTTAAACTATAAAGTTTTATGTAAAAACTAGAAAATTCATTGCAACCAACTGTATAAGGGCGACTTTTTATTGAAGTCGCCCTTGTTTTTTATGAGCTGTGTCTACATATGGTTTATATGGCTTGCTCATCCCTTTTCTTTTCTCTTTTCGAGCAAGCCAAATAAGAAGGAAAACCTATGGCTGTTCATGTTGGTATTATCGACCAAGATCCAGTGAGATTAGTCACTCCTCTTTTGGATAATCGCACTGTAAGTACACATATCGTCTTCATCGGCGACAAAAGCCAATCCGATATGTACGAGCGACTGAGCGCAGTATTAGAGCAGCGAGAAATTACGTCTGAATTCTTTGAAATTCCTTCTGCAGTAAACACTTCTCTGATCAAACAATCTGTCCATCAATTGGCAAAAGACCTCCATGACCGAGGTGAAGAAGTAAAACTCAATGCAAGCTGTGGCCTCCGTCACCGACTGCTTTCCGTGTACGAAGTCTTCCGTACGTACCGCTGGCCAATCTTCGTAGTAGAACCAAACAGCGACAAACTGTGCTGGCTTTACCCAGATGGCAAAGAAGACACGCAAGTGGAAGACCACATTACGATTTCTGATTACCTCACTATTTTCGGTGCGCGCGGTGAATTCCACCACGTAGACCTTCCACCTCAACTCGATCAAAAGCTTTACGAACTGGGTGAACGCTGGGCATCTAACGCGCTGGAGCTTGGCCCTGGCCTTGCAACACTGAACTACCTTGCAACTACTTGTCGTAAAGAACAAAAGCTGGATGTGGAGCTTTCAGAGAAGCAACAAGGCTACCGTGAGCTGAACATGCTACTGACCGATTTGGTTGAAGCGCAAATCGCCACTTACGAAAACGGTGTTCTAACCTTCGCTGACGAAGATGCTCGTCGTTTCTCTAACGGTGAATGGCTAGAAACGCTGGTGCACAGCACAGTGAAACAAATCCAAGACACCATGCCGACGATCCAAGACCGTTCGTTGAATGTGCAGGTTTACCGCAAACTCGGTGAAAGCGAAGTGCGCAATGAACTTGACGTAGCAACGGTGGTAAACAACAAGCTTCACATCATTGAATGTAAGACGAAAGGCATGCGTGATGATGGCGATGACACCCTGTACAAGCTGGAATCGTTACGTGACTTATTAGGCGGCCTGCAAGCGCGAGCGATGCTAGTCAGCTTCCGCCCACTGCGTCACAACGACATCACTCGTGCAGAGGACTTAGGTTTAGCATTGATCGGCCCTGATGAGCTGAAAGATCTCAAAACGCACCTAACCGTATGGTTTAAAGCCGCTGGCGGTTCTGACGAAATCTAATCGTTAACATCCGTTCAAAAAAAGCAGCCTCGAGCTGCTTTTTTATTGCGGCATATTTGTTGTTTGAATACTCATACAACACTGCCAGATAGAAAAAGCCAGAGGCGAACCTCTGGCTTTTCCCGTTTGTTTAAATGCCAACTAAATGTTGTGCTTAAAGCATCTTACGCGCTGCTTCTACTACAACTTTAATTGAGCGAGCTTCCGTTTCTTTCAGCGTTGAATGATCTGGAATCTCTTTTTGTGTACGGTTGATGATTACACCCGCCACACAACCTGCTTTCAGGCCTGAGCTTGCACACATAGTTAGCAGTGTTGCTGACTCCATTTCGAAGTTTAGAACGCCCATGTCTTGCCACTCTTGCATAGAACCTTGGAAACGCTTAACAACACGGCCAGAGAAAGTGTCGTAACGCTCTTGACCTGGATAGAAAGTGTCACTTGAAGCAGTCACACCCATATGAACTGTAGCACCAGACTCTTCAACCGCTGTTTTCATTGCTGTTGCGATTTCAAAATCTGCTACTGCTGGGAACTCCATTGGAGCAAAGTGTAGGCTCGCGCCGTCTAGACGAACAGAACCTGTAGTAACGATCATGTCACCCACGTTTACGTGTGGTTGGATTGCACCAGTAGTACCTACACGTAAGAAAGTGCGAACGCCAAGCTGCGCCAACTCTTCTACTGCGATAGAAGTAGATGGGCCACCGATACCAGTAGAACAAACCACAACAGGTTTACCGTCTAGCTCTGCACGGTATAGCGTGTATTCACGGTGACTTGCTAGAAATACTGGGTTTTCCATTTCTTCAGCGATTTTTTGTACGCGTGCTGGATCGCCTGGAATGATTGCTAGAGTAGCACCATTAAGATCCGCTTCAGTAACACCTAAATGGAATACAGCTTGAGACATAAGTCGCTCCTTGTTGTGGCTTATTTTGTAAACAATAAGCTCATTAATAAGTTGTTGGGTACAGATGCACTGTAGCGAACCTTTCACTAACATTGAGTGATCACAGTCACAATGAAACAATGTAATAAATCTACACTTTCAAATAAAAACGGTTTTGATCACACTTTTGAAGCCATAAGATCATTTCGTTGCATACCTATGAGTGATTTACCAAACGAATTATTCATCTTTGTTATCTCCACCTCCAGGACAGAAAAAAGCCCAAGGTATGATGACCTCGGGCTATTTATTCAACATTCAAAGATGTACGGAAGGTTGATACTACTTCACTTGTTTTGATTCAAAGCGAAGCAGACGCAGCGCATTCAGTGTGACCAGTGCCGTAGCACCACTGTCGGCAAGAACTGCAACCCATAAACCAGTAATACCCAGTAAGCTTGTTACTAAGAACACACCTTTTAGGCCTAATGCTAACGCCACGTTCTGACGAATGTTGTTCAGCGTCGCACGTGATAGTTCAATCATACCAGCGAGTTCGATCAAACGATTGTGAGTCAGTGCAGCATCGGCAGTTTCGAGTGCAACGTCAGTACCACCGCCCATCGCAATACCAATGCTTGAAGCTTTCATTGCTGGCGCATCATTAATGCCGTCACCCACCATCGCGACAGTGTGCTGCGCTGAAATCTCTTCCACGTAGTGCACTTTGTCTGCTGGTAGCAAACTTGCTTTGTAATCAAGGCCAATTTGGTTCGCAATTGCTTCAGCACTGCGAGGGTTGTCACCTGTTAGCATCACAGATGAAATACCCAGTTTCTTCAATGCAGCAACGGCTTGTTGAGCATCTTGACGAAGCGTGTCTTGCCAAGCAATCAAACCTATCACTTCGTGATCGTGGCGTGCGATAACCACAGTTTTACCCTGCCCTTCCAACGCCAAGACTTGCTGCTCTACCTGCTGTGAGATTGGGAAGTCAGCTTTCGATGGTGCTATCACTTGAACCAATTTGCCTTCAACAAGACCTGTCACACCAGAACCAACCTGCGCTGTTTTGTCTGCTGCTTCAGGAATGCTGATGCCTTGCTCTTGCGCTTTGTTCACCAACGAAATGGCCAGTGGGTGGCTTGAGCCAATCTCAATCGACGCCGTCAGGCGAAGCAATTGCTCTTCAGTCACATCAAACGGCACCACATCAGTCACTTGTGGTTTACCTTGTGTCAACGTACCCGTTTTGTCGAAAGCGACCGATTCAACACGACCCAATAGCTCAAGCGCAGCACCACCTTTGATCAATGCGCCTCGTTTTGCTGCCGCTGCCAAGCCAGAAGTGATCGCCGCTGGCGTAGAGATAACCAAAGCACATGGACATGCAATCAACAGCAATGCTAAACCACGGTATACCCACGTTTCCCAAGGTTGAGCAAACAACAATGGTGGTGTAATGATGACTAATAGAGAAACAAGCATCATCAACGGTGTGTACCAACGGCTGAACTTATCGAGGAAACGTTCAAGTGGCGCTTTGCGTGATTCCGCTTCTTCAATCAAATGTAGGATACGGTCAATCGCGTTCTCACCTTGGCGAGACGTCACTTTGACTTGAACGACTTTATCGACAACCACAGCACCCGCCATGATTTTACCGCCTTCGTTATGCTCTACGGGAACAGACTCGCCCGTTAACGCACTTTCATCAAAGCTTGCCGCTTGAGTCATCAGCAGGCCATCAGCTGGCATACGACCGCCAGGCGCAACTTCAATCACATCACCCGGTTGTAGCTGTGACGCAGGCACTTCTTGACGTTCACCATCTACAATCAGCGTTGTGTTCTCTGGAACAAGATCCATCAAAGCTTGAACACCGCTACGAGCACGAGATGATGCATATGCTTCTAACTTTTCACCAATAAGGAAAAGCAATAGCACCATCGCCGCTTCAGCGGTTTCACCGAGGTAAAGCGCACCTAACGCCGCCACACTCATTAATGTTTCAATCGCAAATGGCGTACCAGTACGAGCCAACTTGACCGCTTTCATCGCAACCGGGTATAAGCCGAGCAAACAGGTTAAAGTAAATAGCCAAGTACTCAGCGTTGGATTGAAATCAGAAATGATGCCAGCAAACGCCATCGCACCTGCAATGGATAGGATTTGAACATTGTCTTTGATAACGCCCAACCAACCCTTTTTCTCTGCTTTTGGTTTGGGTGCATCTGTCGATGTCAGTGGGAAACCAGTTTGCTGAGAAACCTGCTCGATGACAGAAGCCAACGCACGATTATCAAAATCGACCACTAACTTTTCTGTCGCGAACAAGACCTTGGCATTTGTGACACCCTCAACAAAAGAAATGGCCTTTTCTAGCTTTTGAGCACAAGCTGGACAATCCATGCCCGATACTAGCCAACTATGACGAATGGAGGATTCGAGGGGTTCGGCAGGGCCTTCGTCTTCAACAGAATCCGAGCTACAGCTTCCGCCACTGCAGCAAGAATCTTCCGAAGTTACGACGGTTGCTTGCGTAATATTAAGCGTTGGTTTTGCTGGCGCCCAGCAAGAATCGTTTGCTCCTAGCGCCACCGCAGATTTGACTTTGCCTGTTTGGCAACCTTGATGTTTCGTACACATAATTCACTTTCCTTATTGGTGATAAGTCTCTATTTATCACTAAGAATAAACCTTAGAGCTAACTCCAAGGTCAAGTGTATTTATGTGCATTTCACGAAATTTATGCTTTCTCATCTTCCAAAGCGGTCGCTACTTCATCTATCAATACCGCATCATGGGAACAAAAAGGCTGAGTATTGACGCAAGTGATCGCAGGATCGTCTTCAATGTCTTCTTCTCCGAAGTTTTGCATCAGATCTTTAATGTGTTTGTTCAGCACGACTAACGCCAGCAACCCAAACACTATCGTACCCACTGCTTGCCCATATAACACACCAAGCGCGCCATACCATTGCGATCCAAAGTAAACAAAAGGCAGAGTACCAATTGTTGCTTTACCCAAATTCAACGCCGTGGAATAAAGCGGTTTACCGAGATTATTGAAAGAAGTGTTGGCGACAAACAAAGTCCCATTGAAGACAAACGTAATGGCAACATAGGTGCAAAATGCGATAACAATAATCGCGGCGTCCCCCGTTAGGCTAAACATAGCTACGATGTAATCTTGCAGCACATAAAGCAGAGCACAGACACCTAGGGTGTAAATCGTAGTCACCAATAAAGAGTCGGTCAGAGTACGCTTCACACGGTCCATACGCTCCGCGCCAAAGTTCTGCCCAATGATCGGACCAACCGCGCCAGAAAGCGCAAAAATAACAGCAAAGCACACTGGCGTTAAACGCCCTATCACAGCAAACCCTGCCACAAAATCTTCACCAAATTGTGCAATGTGAGTGGTCACAATCGCATTACCAATTGGTGTGGCAGTGTTGGTGATAATGGCCGGTATAGCGATCGCTAAGATAGGTTTGAGATTATTTCTGAAGATATCGAAGTCTGGAAGAGACACCAATTTGTGCACGTTAATCAGCGGATAAAGGGAGAAAGCCAATACTGTGAAACGAGCGATCACAGAAGCCGCTGCAGCCCCTTCTACGTTCCATTTAAAGACAAAGATAAACAGTGGATCGAGAATCGCGTTAACAATACCACCAGCCAAAGTTGCCCACATAGAGCGCTTTGCATCACCCGCGGCTCGCAAACCGGCACCTGCAGACATACCCAACGCCAGAATCGGCGCACTTGGCAATAGAATGTTGAGATACGCTTCAGCACGCTCAGCAGCAACACCCTCAGCACCAATGGCGGCTAATAGCTCTGGGATATGAATGTACATACCAATGGTGATGACCAAGCTGATCATAAAGGCTACCAGCATGATACTGCCACTGGTAAGCCTAGCGCGTTCAAAATCCTTTGCGCCAATCGCTTTAGATACCAGGGCGCCCATGGCAATCGACGTGCCGATAGAGGCTGAAGTGGAAAAGAAGATCAATGTTCCTGCAAAGCCGACGGCAGCCGCCAGCTCCACCTGCCCCAGCATACTGATGAAGAGCATATCGAGTAAATCGACGACAAACAGAGCCATCAAACCAACGGAACCGGCTCCAGACATCACCAGAATGTGGCGCATCGTAGAACCTTGGACAAACTTCGCGTCTTGCGTAGACATACTCTTCCTCAACGACAAAAAGACGCCGAGGCGTCTTTCGTCTTAATACTTATTATTTTGAAATTAAACGGGATGTTGGAAACATTCGTTTAGCGTTTTGCCGATGGCTCTTAATACATCGCGTCTTGTAATCACACCGACGAGCTTCTCTTTATCATCGACCACAGGATACATTTTAGGTTTACCTATCTGCATCATGTCAGCCAGTTCGATAATAGACATTTCTGGCGACACAGACAGAACATCGTCATGCATACACTCTTCTACCGTGTGTGTATCCTGACAGTGATAACTGGCTTTAACGAGTTTGTCTAAAAGGTCTTGCTCTGAAAGGAATCCAATGACTTTCTCGTTTTCGTTAATCACAGGTCCACCTAGAGTAACACTTTGCATCACCTTGTCCAAAGCCGCCGTCAACGACATGTCCTTGGTGAAAGTCACCGCCTGTAACGTCATATAATCTTTAACTTTAAGTGAGTGCATTCTTATCTCCTTAGCGGCACGTTTTTGCTGCCTTTAAGATAAGTGTCGTCTAATTTCTTGATTTTACTAAATGGAAATTAGCAATTTTATTTATAGGTGCTGTCTATTGATCTTTATCTAAATCAATACATAACACAAACCTATAGATATGCAGTTGCATATTTATTTAAAGTCACGTGGAAAAACCATTTCGCTGCAAGCAAAGAATATACAAGCTTGAAATCATTCGAGTCAGAAACGAGTCAACACAGAAAGACCAAAAAGAAATAACTAGCTATGCAGTACAAACAAAAAAGCCAGCCCCAAATCAGGCTGGCTTTCATTGTATTATCACGCAATAAAATTATGCGTTTTGCATTGCTTCAACGATGTCACGAGCAACGGCTTCCGCTACTTTAATGCCATCGATACCCGCAGAAAGGATACCACCCGCGTAGCCAGCACCTTCACCCGCAGGGAAGAAGCCTTTCAGGTTGATGCTCTGGAAGTCTTTACCACGCTTAATACAAACTGGAGAAGACGTACGCGTCTCAACACCAGTCAGTAGGCCGTCTTCAGAAGCAAAGCCTTTGATCTTACGATCGAATGCTGGAATTGCTTCACGAATCGCTTCAATAGCAAACGCCGGTAACGCTTTTGATAGGTCGGTCAGTTTGATGCCCGGAGTGAATGATGGCTCAACATCACCCAGCGCACTTGGATCGCGACCTTTAAGGAAGTCACCAATCTTCTGTGCTGGAGCGTCGTAGTTCTCGCCGCCTAGTGCATAAGCGCCCGATTCTAGTTCACGCTGGAAGCGGATACCCGCTAGCGGATCACCCGGGTAATCGACTTCTGGAGAGATGCCCACTACGATTGCGCTGTTTGCGTTACGCTCTGCACGAGAGTATTGGCTCATACCGTTGGTTACTACGCGACCTTCTTCAGAAGTTGCCGCAACAACAGTACCACCAGGGCACATACAGAAACTGTAAACCGTACGGCCATTCTTACAGTGGTGAACCAGTTTGTAGTCTGCCGCACCAAGAATTGGGTGGCCTGCATTTGGACCAAAGCGTGCTTCGTCGATCATCGATTGTTTGTGCTCGATACGGAAACCAACAGAAAACGGCTTCGCTTCCATGTAAACGCCACGGTCGTGCAGCATTTCAAAGGTATCACGAGCACTATGACCTACCGCTAGTACTACGTGACGAGATTTAATCTCTTCACCGTTTGATAGCGTTACGCCTGTGATTTGACCATCTTCCATATGCAGATCGTCAACACGAGTACTAAAGCGGATCTCACCACCTAGTTCGATGATTTTCGCGCGCATCTTTTCGATCATGGTAACCAGTTTAAAGGTACCGATGTGCGGCTTACTTACGTATAGAATTTCTTCTGGAGCACCAGCTGCTACAAACTCAGTGATCACTTTACGACCATAGAAGTTTGGATCTTTCACTTGGCTGTAAAGCTTACCATCAGAGAAAGTGCCTGCACCGCCCTCACCAAACTGTACGTTTGATTCTGGGTTTAGTGTGCGCTTACGCCAGAAGCCGAACGTGTCTTTAGTACGCTCACGTACTTCTTTACCACGCTCAACGATGATTGGGTTAAAGCCCATTTGAGCCAAAACCAAACCCGCAAACAAACCACAAGGACCAAAACCGATCACCACTGGGCGCTCTGTTAGGTTCTCTGGTGCTTTCGCTACAAACTTGTATTCCATATCTGGTGTTTGGCGAACGTGCGGATCTTTTTCGAATTTCGCTAACAACGCTTCTTCATCACCTTCAACGATGATGTCTAGCGTGTAGATAAGGTGAATGTTGGTTTTCTTACGAGCATCGTAGCCGCGTCTAAAGACATTAAAAGAGATAACTTTCTCAGCAGCAATGCCAAGCTTTTTAGTAATCGCGTCCAATAGCGCGCCTTCCTCGTGATCAAGAGGAAGTTTAATTTCATTAATACGAATCATGTGATGTCTCGTTATGGTAGGTGTCTTAGCCAAAGCCACACATTTCCCTCCATATCTAAGGAGAAAAAAAATGGTCAGCTCACAATGGCGCGCATTTTACGAGAAATTGATTTGTCTGTCATACTAAATCCAAGTTGCGCGGCGGAATTAACGTAGCGAATGTTGAATTTTGCCTTGGGATGAGTATTATCCCCATTCTTCAATTTTGACTAACTTAAGAGCTGATTATCATGGCGTTTGTCGTAACCGATAACTGTATCCAATGTAAATACACTGACTGTGTCGCGGTATGCCCTGCAGATGCCTTCCACGAAGGCCCGAACTTTATGGTAATCAATCCGATTGAATGCATCGACTGTGGCTTGTGCGTGGACGAATGTGCCGCAGCCGCTATCTTCCAAGAAGACGAGCTACCAGAAGATCAAGTGATCTACAAAGAGCTCAACGCAGAACTTGCTGAAATCTGGCCGGTACAAACCGAAGTGAAGCCAGCAATGGATGAAGCGGAAAAGTGGAATGGTGTGCCAAACAAGTTGGACATGCTAGAAAAATAAGCCACAAGCAAGAGATCCCCGACTCGGTCGTCCCTCCCTCTCGAGGATGACATTCAGAGGCGGGGTAATCTTTTCGATGGGTAAACACAAACACCATCAAAATCCTTCGATGATTTACCTAGGATACGTTTAGCAACGGCACCTAGCTTCCCATTTGACCCCGATTAAAAATAGGCTCGTCATTCCCGATCGCGACGAAGGAGCTCAGTCGGGAATCTCGTTTCTCTGATCGAATGTTTCTTCTAGCTGTGTTGACGACGCATATTGTCCAGAATAATACCTGTCGCCATTGCCACGTTTAGCGACTCAGCACCACCAAACGCTGGAATAGTGATTTTATCGGTCACAAACTTCGATGCCGCCTCACGTACACCATGAGATTCACTGCCCATCAACAAAATGCCGTCTGCTGAGAATTCCGTTTTGTGCACGCTTTCACCTTCAAGGAAAGCGCCATACACCGGCAAGTTTGCATCTTCCAAGTAGCTTGGTAAATCCACTAGACTCACTTGCACACGACCAAAGCTGCCCATGGTTGCGCTAATGGTTTTCGGGTTATATGGGTCGGCACAATCCGTACTCGCGATGATGTGCTTGATACCGTACCAATCCGCAACGCGAATGATCGTACCTAGGTTGCCCGGATCAGAAACACCATCCAATGCGATCATCAAGCCTTTTGCCTGAGGCACTGTTACGTTTGGAATTTCAACCACAGCAATAGCGGCATTGTTGCTCACCAGCGTACTTGCTTTGGTTAGCTCATCCAGTGATGCCTCAATGCACTCGAAGCCATTGAGTTCATGACTGTGCTGCTCTAGAAACTCAGCGGTTGCAAAGATTTGCTTTACACTCAACGAACTGTTCGCCAATTCCAGTACATTCTTTTCACCTTGAACCAGAAATAAGCCGTGCGCTTTACGCTGCTTCTTTTGACCCAAAGCACGAAGCAGTTTTAGTTGGTTTTTTGAAATCATGAAAATATCCCAGGTGAAAATGGCATGAACTAGAGCGCCAGATTATAGAATAAAGTGAAATGAACAAAAAGAGACGCCGGAAACGAAAAAGCCTCGCTGTATAAGCGAGGCTTTTAAAGGGTGGGACCCCAGCCACATCCCGGCACACAAGTCACACGCTGCGGCTGCTTCCTTCCGGACCTGACCGAGTTCACGAGCTATTGTTGCGAGAGGACCAAGGCCCCATAATTCTGTTTTGAGAGCGTGTCTCAAATGATGTGAGGATTATTCAGCATCGCCTGTCGGATTGCAAGGGTTAAAGCGACGATTTTCTCCTTTTCACTTCCGTTTGGACAAAACTCGGTCAATTCAGCGCATTAGGTTCAAACTAGACAAGGGGTTGATTCCTTGCAAACACGAGAGGCTTGCTTACTTGAGTACATATCTTCATCTGCGAGGTGCAATGCTTGTTCAAGACTGACACTGCGCTCACGCTTAGCAGAAACACCAACTGAAATCGTTACTTGGCTTAAATCACCAAATAGCTCCTCTTTTACCTCTAAGCAGTTAAGCTCTTCTATTGCCCTAGCTAACTGCATCTCCGTCGGATAGCCGAGCAAAATAAACTCGTCACCACCAATACGATAGCTCCTACCCGTCCATACACGATGTATTTTTAGCGACAGCAACTGCAGTACCTTATCCCCAGCTCTGTGTCCGTAAGTATCATTGATTTGCTTAAATTTATTGATATCAAGGTACAAAATAGCAAGATCTTTCGGTACACCTTGGCGGTATTTCACCTGTAAAGAGCGGCGATTTCTAAGCCCAGTTAAATTGTCGGTGTTCGACTGACGGTACAAATACAAACTGACACCCAGAGCGAACACCAGCACAAAAATAAACACCGCTTGCGTTTGAGTGGCTAAGCGAACTTCGTACTCCAATGCGGTACGCCAGTCTGGCCTCAAATCGTATTGGGCAACAATCTTTTCCAGATCCAACATAGAAATCGCACGACTAAAATACGGGGCGAGAATTTTGCCACGTTCATTATTCGTTAAACCAACAGACAATTCAGACTGGTAGAACTCACCAATCGCATCATCTTGTTCAATAGGAATCAGTTCACTAAGACGCAAGAAGTGATTGAGCATCGCGGTGTCCATTGCAATGTAGTCAATTTCTCTGGCAAGTAGCGCATCCAACATCGCCTGCTGTGAATCAAAACGATTGAGTTCCTTTAATGGCAACATTTGCGTCAGCATCTGATCAAAGAAATCATCCTTCACGACACCAATGCGCTCTGATATCAATTGGGACACATGAGAATACACATTTGGCTTGTATCCAAGGCGTTTTACCATTACAGAGGTTGGTTGATAATGGTACTCAGGGAAGTAACTGAACGCACGTCGCTCACGGCTGATGGTCAGCGGTGCAAGCATATCGAACTCCCCTTCAATGAACTGGTTATACATCGATTCCCAGCTCTCGTTTGGTTTGCTGATCACCACGCAATTCAGAGCCAAGATTTCACAACTCTTAAGCACCACATCGGCGGTCATCCCCTCTACGCTCCCATCTGAGCGATAAACCACATAAGGGAAAATAGATTCAAATTTAATCGTAAACGGTTTTTCGAGATCGATAGGCAACTGCTTAATTGATTCACGTAACGCGGTTTGTCTCAGTTTGAATTGGTACAAGGCTACCTTCTCTCGCAGCAATTTCTGAACTTCTTCGCTATGAATAAAGTCAGCGAACTGTGCAAGAACTTCGAGGTGCGCGCCTTTCTGACTCACAATAGAAACGGGTTTGATTGAGATATGGTCATTCAGCAGTGTCGCATCAAACCCTTCTAATAGCATAGGCTTGAGCTGGTTGATGGCATCCACTACGCCATCAACCTTACGAGAACGAAGCAATGACACCGCCTCTTCATGCCCTTGATATGGCACTAGGAGCAACTCTGGATAGTTTTGCTGGATCAGCGCTTCGTAGATGGTGCCTTTAGGCACACCAACAACATTCGCTTCACTCAGTGTCATGCCGCTCAAACCATAAAGATAGGTGTATTCAATATTGGTTGGGCGTGAATAACTGAACTTCTGAGCGCGTTCTTGAGTGAAAGTAATATTCGCAGCGAAATCACTATCACCGCGGGCAACAGAATCTAAAATCCCATCAAAGCTCGAATAATTAACATATTCAATTGAGACATCAAATTTTTCCGCCACCGCATCAAACAGGACACGTGTAACAACATCATCCGCTTCCGTCGCTACCTTATAATGGGAGACATGCTCTGGTTCTGCTTTGAGACTCAGGCTCAATAGAAAGCAAGCAAAAACCAATAGCCTTTGAACTACTTTAACCATGACTAACGTTTCTAAAAGACCCAATATACTTGGGATTAAGATTGAATTTTTATTATTAAATACACAATAAATATGAAAGGCCGAACATATAACATCCGGCCTATTATTTCATAAACAAATCAATAGTCTGCCGCACGGGTCACTATTTAATCAGTGCGACTGCAACTATTTTATAATTCCGCTTGCTCATCACTACTACGTAAGATGTAGTCCGTCATCCAAGCGGTACCAAGTAAGCATATCCAAACCACGAATACAGGGTTAGGCACATCAATATTTGGGCTGACAACCAAGGCCGCAAAGCCGACCGTCGGTAATGTCCAGCAAAGTAGTTTCCCCCAGCGCATTGAATTTTTAATCTTCGTCAGCGCTTCCATCGACGCCAAAATACCAGTGATGCTCAGTGCAACCAGAACTGCATAAGGCAGATCAGCCAGCCACAACGGCAAGAGTAACAGTAATGACCACCAGCTATGCTTCTCTGAAGGTTTCCAATGATTTGCCGCCCACCACATGACGATCACCGAAAGGGTTTGCACCATCGTGAGCCAAGCAGAGCCATCTAACTTGCCTGCTTGCTGCGTAACCATAATACCCACTTGCAAAGTCAGCACTATCAAGCCTGCCGTAAGTAAAACACCCAACGAACTGCGGCGAGAGAAAACCACCATGAGTAAAGGGAAAAGGATCAGGACGCCCACCGATAACGCAATCGGCTGCATTGATAAGGTCACGCCATAAACAGTCATGGCGCCGAGCAGAATCAGACCTGCAAGGCCACCTTGTGGCAGTATCCACAATGCGGGAATCATTAAGGCGAGAACCGGAATCTCTCCCTCGCTCAAACTGATGGCACGAGCGCACACCACGGCAAGAAGAGTCGTAACTAGAAATTGAAGTGTCGAAAAAATCATAGCGCCTCCTGGCTTCCCCAACCAACTTGGTAACTCAACGGCATGTCAAACTGGGCATTAAAAATCGTTGAGCGGGTCTATATGTAAACTAAGCGAGAGCTTGTTTTTGTCTTTCTAACTTACTCGAATGATCAATTACGGCTCAAAAAAAGAAACAACAAAAACGGTGGAGAGAGAGATGAGCAGCAAATGATGTTAAGGAGCAAGAACTGATAGCGAAGTACAAGTCTTGTGTATTACCATTCCTTGGTAAACAACAGTGGACACTTTCAGTATGGACCAATTTTTAATGCAAATCTTTGCTGTAATTCACCAAATTCCTAACGGGCGAGTTTCGACTTACGGTGAGATCGCAAAAATGGCAGGCTATCCGGGCTACGCAAGACACGTCGGTAAAGCGCTTGGAAAGTTACCGGAAGGCAGCAAACTGCCATGGTTTCGCGTGATCAACAGTCAGGGCAAGATTTCGTTAAAAGGCCGAGACCTTGAAAGACAAAAGCAAAAGCTTGAAGCGGAAGGCATTGAAGTGTCTGAAATCGGAAAAGTGTCGCTCAGAAAATACAAATGGCAGCCTTAGGCTGCCATTTTCAAATCCATTGGGTTAACAGTTGACTATTAACGTGTACCGACCAGACGAATATTTGTTTCATGCGTTTGCTCAGCATCCGTAATCACTGGGATGCTTGTATCATTAATGAAACGTAGCTTGCCATCCACTTCGATACGAGCACGCAGGCTGTAACGGTGATTTGGTTGAATATCGTTGCTGTTGTAGCTTAGCTCAAATGCTAGAGGTACTTGTTTACCCTCTGTTTCGAACGTTTGTTTCGCAAGCACTTTTGCCGGCGCATCCGCTAAAGAAACATCTTCTAGCGCGACGGTCACAACTGCGTGTGGAGGCAGTGCGATACGCTCACGGTAAGCCACTGTACCTGTAATAGTCTTCATAGACGCCTCAGCTGATTCCATTTCTGTTGTTTGAGAAGTTTGGCAACCCACTAGTGCAGCACCGAATAGTAAAGAAGTAACAAGTAGTAGTGTTTTTTTCATAGTTTCCTCAACGGGTGTATCAATTCGCGCTAATTATAGATGGAGATTATAAAACTGTCTGCTGTACGACGATGTATTTGACAATAGTTTGACTAAGTTAGAAATTACCAAACAGTTGATTTTGTTTCATAATTGAAGCAACGATAAAAACAAGGTGAGGACACATCATGAGTAAACCATTAAGAGAGCTACTCAGCCTACTACAACTCGAAAAACTAGAAGAAGGCTTGTTCCGCGGACAAAGCGAGAACCTAGGTTTACCTCAAGTTTATGGTGGTCAGGTTATTGGACAAGCGCTATCCGCAGCGCGTTACACCGTAGAAGATGCACGCACCGTACACTCTTTCCATAGTTATTTTTTGTACCCTGGTGATCCAGAGAAACCAATCATCTATGACGTTGAGAACCTACGCGATGGCCGCAGCTTCAGCACTCGTCGAGTCAAAGCGATCCAAAATGGTCGTCCGATTTTCTACCTAACGGCGTCTTATCACGGTGATGCACCTGGGTTTGATCACCAAAACACCATGCCTGATATTCCTGGGCCAGAGCATTTCCCTTCGGAAACCGAGCTTGCAAGCCATATTGCCGAGTTCCTTCCCGAGCGCCTACGCAAAACATTCTGTGGCGAAAAGCCGATCGAAACTCGCCCGGTGAACATCGTCAATCCACTCAATCCAAAGAAAACCGAACCAAAGCAATACCTTTGGATTCGCGCTAACGGAGAGATGCCAG
Source organism: Vibrio sp. LB10LO1 (assembly GCF_010092875.1). NCBI lineage: Bacteria > Pseudomonadati > Pseudomonadota > Gammaproteobacteria > Vibrionales > Vibrionaceae > Vibrio > Vibrio sp. LB10LO1. The sequence goes on along the minus strand of NZ_JAADJW010000040.1, from coordinate 8,353 downwards.
AGAACCAACTGATTCACCAATACCTGCTGGCCTACGCATCCGATTGGGGATTTTTGACCACCGCACTTCATCCACACGAAGTGTCACTAATGACGCCAAACTTCCAAGTCGCCACCATTGACCACTCTATCTGGTTCCATAGACCATTTAAGATGGATGAGTGGTTGCTGTACGCAATTGAAAGTCCGACAGCGAGCAATACGCGAGGCTTGGTCCGCGGTGAGATCTACAACCAGCAAGGTCACCTTGTGGCGACCGCGGTTCAGGAAGGTGTGATGCGCTTTACCAAATAACGCATCGAATTGAACTTAAGAGGAGTACCAGCGTACTCCTTTTTTGTTGGGTTGGCTCAAACCCCGTACAATGGCAGTTCGGTGGTGTATTTGATCGGCTCCATCGCAAAGGTAGAGGTCACATTGGATAAGCCTTTTACGCTGTTGACCAGTCGCTTATAGAACTCATCAAAACGCTTCATGTCTTTTACCACAACCTTCATCATGTAGTCGTACTCCCCCGCCATGCGATAAAACTCCATCACTTCAGGGAAATCACTGACCGTCGTCACGAAATGGTGATACCAATCTTCTGAGTGGTCGCTGGTTTTGAGCTGCACAAATGCAATAAACGATAAATCCAGCTTCTCAGCACTCAACAACGCCACTCGCTTCTCGATATAGCCTTCATCTTCGAGCTTTTTTAAACGCTTCCAGCAAGGTGTGGTGGTGAGATTGACTCGCTCGGCCAAGTCATTTAATGACAAGGTTCCGTCGTTTTGGAGTAAAGAAAGTAACTGTTTGTCGATTTTATCTAAGCTCATTCCTAGCCATTTCCTGATTTAGAGAAAACTTTTCTACCAAAGGTGAATAACAAAACAATAATAGCAAAGTTTTTCTCTGTAGTTATAGGTAGATTATCCCTAAAGACAAAAACAACTACCCTACAAATTTTCGAGGAGTCACGTTATGTGTACTGACCACAACTGGATCAACAATGCTGTACGCAAAATCGAAGCAGATTTTCAACGTTCAGCAGACACTCACCTATTCAAATTAGACCTACCATCTCTGGAAGGCATAGACATCTACCTAAAAGATGAAAGCACGCACCCAACAGGCTCTTTGAAGCACCGCTTGGCGCGTTCGCTATTCCTTTACGCGATTTGTAATGGTTGGGTTGGTCCAGAAACCACGGTGATCGAAGCATCATCAGGCAGTACTGCCGTTTCTGAAGCGTACTTCGCGCGCCTACTTGGTTTGCCATTTATCGCGGTTATGCCAAAAACCACAGCGCGTAAGAAAATTGAACAAATCGAATTCTACGGCGGTAAAGCACACCTTGTTGACCGCTCAGACCAAATTTATGACGAGTCTCGCCGCCTAGCGAAAGAGCTAAACGGTCACTACATGGACCAATTTACTTACGCTGAGCGTGCAACTGACTGGCGTGGTAACAACAACATCGCGAACTCAATCTTTAGCCAAATGGAGCTAGAAGATCACCCAATCCCAAGCTGGGTGGTAATGAGCCCAGGCACTGGTGGTACATCAGCAACGATTGGCCGTTTCATCCGTTACCAAAAATACGACACAAAACTGTGTGTGGTTGATCCTGATAACTCTGTGTTCTATGACTACTTCCAGTCTGGCAACGCAGACATCAAGGGCGAAAACGGCAGCAAGATCGAAGGTATCGGTCGCCCACGTGTAGAACCTAGCTTTATCGCTGGCGTTGTAGACGAAATGCGCAAAATTCCTGACGCGGCAAGTGTGGCAACAGCACATTGGTTATCTGGCTTGATTGGTCGTAAAGTTGGCGCATCGACAGGTACCAACCTATACGGCGTACTTCAGCTTGCATGTGAAATGAAGCAACGCGGTGAGACAGGCTCTATCGTGACGCTACTGTGTGACTCAGGTGAACGTTACCTTGATACTTACTACAACACTGAGTGGGTAAAAGAAAATATCGGTGACATTCAACCTTACCTAGCACAGCTTGAAACCGTTCAAGCAAAAGGTTGCGTTGAACCAGCATGTTGTAGCCCAATCACTGAATAAAATCAGACGTCAAATACAAAAACAGCCCGCTCATTTAGCGGGCTGTTTTTTATTATCTTTGAGCTAATCTAAGAAGCGCTACTTCTTCTGGCGTGCTTCAAATGCTGCCAGTTGTTCTGGTGTCGCTTTTGGTTGGTGGTTTTGTTTCCACTCATCATAGGTCATGCCGTAAACACGTTCACGAGCGTCATCGATGTCGATATCCACGCCAAGGTCTTCCGCTTCTGCCTTGTACCATTTACTGAAACAGTTACGACAGAAGCCAGCAAGGATCATAAGGTCGATGTTTTGCACGTCTTTGTTTGCATCCAAATGCGCTAATAGACGGCGAAATGTCGCAGCGTCCAGTTTGTCTTGCTCTTCTTGGGTTAGATTTTTGTATTTGAATTCAGCCACTTTACTTTCCTTTTATTTGTCTCGCAGTTCATCACATAGAAGTGAGTAAGTTTGATGGGTCTAAAATTTGCGCCATTACAACAAATTTTTCTCTAAAGCCCCCGCACTCACCCAAAAGACTGATATGATAACTGCCAGTTATCTTATTGATTAAATTAATACTAATTCTAAAAACGGTCTTTCACAAAGGTTATCGCCAAGTTATGAAAAACGCCATCCTATTATTATCTGCATTGACCATGAGTCTGCCAACTTTCGCCGCTCAAGAGCAAACCCATCAATCCTACCTATACCTAGGTACAGGTAATGTCGGCTTTGATACGCCGGATTTTGGTTCTGATCGCGACAGTGGTTGGTCAACACCTCACATTACGGTTGGCTGGGGCTATCATGTAAACCAATACCTCGCATTTGAAGGGGTACTGCGCTATTCACAAAATGAACTTAAGAATGATGCTCTAAAAACCGACTTAGACCTTCACTACTACCAAGCTGGCATGTCTGCTGTGGTCACAAGTGATAACTTGGGCGATACGCCACTTTCACTGTTTGGTCGCGTAACAGCACTTGGCACTCAAGCTGAAATGTACGTACCAAACGAACAAAAAGTAGCAGATGATACTGGCGCGCTGTTCAACATCGGTGCAGGTATCCACTGGGATATGAGTAAAGATATCTGGCTACGTGCTGAATACATTTACAACGTTGCAGACATGGGTTTTGATGACTTCTACGACAGTTATGAAGGTGTACAAGTAAGTTTGGGTAAACGCTTCTAACCAAACCTTCTAAACTGGATCTACTACTTAGAATTGAAGACAAAAAAGCCGAGGTAAACACCTCGGCTTTCTTAAATCTGTTTATTAGGGAGCAATGCTAGCCATTATTGTTCTGAAAACTTGCCGGCAGTCTCTTGCTTAACATGGCTACTTTGCTGGCCAGCATCAAGAGAGATCAGAACGCTTTGTTGGCGATCTTGAATCGCATCCGTTAACTTCGGTAATGCTGTTGTTGCCAGTAGTGCCATAGCACCTGCAACCAAAACCATTTCAACCATGTAGCTACCACGGAATTTTTTCAAGGGAACACCTCATTAGCAACGTCAGCCAAAGCATCAATCCTCGGATACCTTGCCTGCTAAGACCCGTCATTCGGTCAAACACGATGAGCGAGTCCGATGCCCCTCGAAGAAGTGGCGAAATAATAACCAATAATTATTGTTAGATCCATAAGTAGCCAGGTGAAAAACACTAAAAAAGCCGAACAAAAATCGTTCGGCTTTTCATTTCAACATCTTACTGAGATAACTTATGGATGCGCAATGCGCCCTTTCGTATCGTGACTCAGCGCTTTATTAAGCTCAGCTTCGACATGGCCAGGTGAACGCGTCTTCGCAGAGATCAAACGGTACATCGCAGGGATAACGAACAGGGTAACTAACGTCGCAAAGCCCATACCGAAGAAGATAACGGTACCAACAGCCACACGGCTTTCATAACCCGCACCAGTCGACATAATCAGTGGAATCGCACCAGCCAAAGTAGTAAATGCTGTCATCATGATCGGGCGTAGACGACGTGCTGCCGCATCCGTAATCGCTTTTTCAAACTCAATGCCGCGGTCACGCAACTGGTTAGCAAACTCAACGATCAAAATGCCGTTCTTGGTTACCATACCGATCAACATGATCATGCCGATCTGACTGTAGATGTTCATCCCTTGGCCCATCACCACCAAACCGAGGAAGCCACCAAATACGCCCATCGGTACAGTGAACATTACCACCAGAGGGTTAACGAAGCTTTCGAACTGCGCTGCTAGTACTAAATACGCCACTAACAGTGCTAATGCGAATACGACCGCTACGCTAGCTTGATTCTCTTTGAAGTCTTTTGATTCACCAGAGTAACTCACTGAAATATCACCCGGGAGGTTATCAATCGCTTCTTGATCAAGGAAGTCCAATGCCTCACCCAGAGTGTAGCCTTCCGACAAGTTCGCAGTGATAGTGATCGACTTCTGCTTGTTGTAGTGAGACAAACGAATCGAGGCCGCCACTTCTTCAATCTTGGTTACCGTGTCCAATGTCACCAGCTCACCGCTCGTGGTTCGCAAGTATATCTGGCTCAAATCTGCCGCGTTGTTGAAGCTGTTTTCATCACCGCGTAGGTAAACATCATACTCTTCACCGCGATCGACATAAGTGGTTTCACTCTTACCACCAAGCATGATTTCTAGCGTTTCAGAGATGTCTTGAACACTCACACCAAGTTCTGCGGCACGACGCTTATCAACCGAGACTAATAGTTCTGGTGTTTTCTCAGAGTAATCGATCTCCGCACCTTCCATCATTGGTGATTCTTCAGCCTTGTTCTTAAGCATTTCCGCCCAGACTAAAAGCTCATCGTAATCCGAGCCGCCAAGCACGAACTGCACTGGCTCACTCGAACCACCGCGGAAACCCGGCATGAATGGGAAAACACGAACATCAGGAATGCCAGCCAATGACTTACGTACTTGGTTCAGCGCTTCTTGTGCAGTGACGTCACGTTCGTTCCAATCTTCAAGGATCATGATAACGAAACCCGTTTGGTCACCCGCTTGGCCACCGAACGCAGGCGTTTGGATGCTGAATGATTTCAGGAAACCCTGGCCTAAAAGCGGCATCAAACGATCTTCTACGATGTCCATGTTTGCCGACATACGGTTGTATGACGTTGCATCCGCACCACGTACGAAGGCAAAGATGACACCACGGTCTTCTTGTGGGGTTAACTGTGCCGGTACTTGATTCATCAAGCCGTAGCTGCCGCCCATACACGCAACGATAACCAAAGGTGCCGCCCAACGAACTTTCAACGCCCCGCGCAGCGCTTTGCGGTAACCCGCTTCCAACTTAGCAAACAATTTATCAACCGCTTGGTTAAATCGATTAGGTTTCACGTTCGCTTTGAGGATCTGGCTGCCTAGAACAGGTGTAAGTGTCAGGGCAATCAGTGACGAGAAGATCACCGACATAGCGAGCAATACAGAGAACTCAGTAAACAGCAAACCGACCATGCCATCCATAAAGGAAATCGGCAGGAATACCATCACAAGAACCAACGTGGTTGCGATAACCGCGAAGCCTACTTCTCGCGTACCTTTATAAGCCGCCAATAATGGTGATTCACCACGCTCAATATGGTGGAAGATGTTCTCTACTACTACGATGGCATCGTCCACAACCAGACCGATAGACAAGATCAGCGCCATCAAAGTAATCAGGTTGATAGAGAAGCCAAAGTAGTAAGCCGCAATGAACGAGGAAATCAGTGAAACGGGTACGGTCACTGCCGGAATAAGGGTCGCACGCGCCTGACCGATGAAGATGTACAGAACCAGAATTACCAGACCACCGGTAATAAAGAGGGTGCTATAAACCTCGTCAATCGAACGTTCGATAAAAACGGTAGCATCGTAGTCAATCGCAAGACGAGTCCCATCCGGCAGGAACTTCTGAATCTTATCGACTTCAGAGCGTACCGACTGCGCCACTTCTAGCGGGTTTGCATCAGACTGAGGCACCACACCTAAGCTGATGTTAACCACACCATCACTCTTAAAGGTCGAGTTTTCGTTTTCTGCACCAATGAACACATCCGCTACGTCTTTTAAATAAATAGGCGTGTTATCACTTGCGCGTTTCACCACGAGATATTGGAAATCTTCTGGCGTGTTGTAAGTACGTGCGGTTCGCACCGACATTACAGTTGAGTCATTACGAACTTCACCACCTGGGCTTTCTAAGTTTTCACTTCGAAGTGCAGAGGTAATGTCAGATGCCGTGACCGAGCGCCCCGCCATCAAATCTGGCTTGAGCTTGACGTACATCACTTTATACAAACCACCAGACAGATCGATGGAGCTAACACCCGAGATCAGACTGAAGCGATCCATCAGGACACGCTCGGCGTAATCAGTCAGCTGAGTACGGTCCATCTCAGACGAGCTAAGGTTAATATAGAGGGAGGCTTCACCCGAACCGTTGTTCTTGAATACTACAGGGTCGTCGGCTTCATCCGGTAATGAACGTTGAGCTCGAGCAACCGCATCACGCACATCACTGACACCGGTATTGAGGTCATAGCCCAATTCAAAGGTGATAGTAATACGCGACATGCTGTTTCGCGTGGTGGAACTGATTTCATCGATACCGCTGATACCCGAAAGTTGATCTTCCAGTACCGACGTAATTTGACTTTCAATAATGGTTGCAGAAGCGCCTTCGTAACGAGTACTGATCGATACAACCGGGCTTTCGATGTCTGGCATTTCACGTACTGCAAGCTTGGTAAACGACACAAAACCGAATACGCACAGCAGCATGCTCAATACCAACGCCGCAACGGGGCGCTTAACGGAAACGTCAGAAAGTAACATTAGTTCGCTTCCTTAGCCGCTTCGTCTTGCGAGCCTTTCACACTCTTCTCACCATTTGCGTCGGCCGTTTTCGCTTTACCAGGTGCGACGATCTCTTTGACTTCAACACCATCGCGCATGTTCACAATGCCTTGCACAACGATCTTGTCACCGATCTCTACACCAGATTCAATCACAACTTCGTTGTCGACACGTGCTCCAAGGAACACTTCTTGACGCTTCGCCTTATTGTTTTCATCAATCACGTAAACAAAGCGTTTCGTGCCTGAGTATTCCAAGGCTTGAACTGGGATAATTGGCGCTTCAATAGCAGGGAATACGAGGGCCGCTTGCATCAACATGCCCGGCTTCAGGTGATTTTCAGGGTTGTCGAATTCAATACGGATACGAAGGTTCAAAGTTTCCGCACTGATACGAGTATCGATCCCCGTTACTTTACCGACGAAGTCCAAACCACTCCACGCACTGGTGGTCGCATGTACATCCATTCCTACCGATAGCATAGAGAGATAGCGCTCCGGAACTTGGAGATCCAATTCCATCACCGATAGGTCATCCAGAGTGAGTAGCTCTGAGCCTGCGCTGACCATTTTTCCTCGGCTAAAATCGATAAAACCAACGGTACCGGCAAAAGGTGCACTGATATTTAGATCCGATAAATTGGCTTTCGCTGCGTCAAGACGTGCGTCGGCAATCTCTACGCTCGCTTTTTGTGCATCAATTTCAGTTTGAGTGATGGCATTACGTTTAACCAAACGCTGAAACTCTTTTAACTTACGTTGTTCATCTTTCAGGTACGCTTTTGCTTCTATTAAAGCTGCTTGTGCTTTATCGTCGTTTAAAAGAATAAGAAGCTGGTCTTGTTGCACGTTTTGGTTGGCTTTTACGGCGATCTCTTTCACCTTGCCTGAAACCTCAGAAGCAACAACCACCGACTCTGCAGCTTCAAGCTTGCCGATCAGTGATAAAGACTGGTTGATTTGATGCGTCTCTACTTGCTCAGTTACCACGGTAACTGTCGATGGACCACGTTTTGCTGCAAAAGCGGCTGGTGATGCCATTAAAATAGAAAGCGTTAAAATGGAAAAAGTGGCTCTCATACTCATAATTTTGGCTACTAATTAGATAAACTTATGTCATTAAACTGAATACAGTTTATCAGTTGATACGACGCCTAACGTCAAGTAGTGTAAATTCAAGTAAAAAGTCAGTTTCTCTTTTGTATAAACGACATACAAAACGCTGACTTTCTGCCATCTTTGCCCAAAAAGGCAGCATTCAACGTAAAAACGTAAGAAAAACGCTTTACAGCCGGAGCGAGTTTGCTATGATGCGCTCCGCACTTGAGAGATGTGTTGGGAAAACAAATCTTAAGTATAAAAATACCCTGGAGGGGTTCCCGAGTGGCCAAAGGGAGCAGACTGTAAATCTGCCGGCACTGCCTTCGATGGTTCGAATCCGTCCCCCTCCACCATATT
>NZ_JAADJW010000003.1:0-234600 GCF_010092875.1 Vibrio sp. LB10LO1 | reverse complement strand
GTTCACATTGTTCTGGTCAGCACTGATGCTCACTTCTGGTGCTGATTGAGCATCAGTAATGGAAACTGTCGCTTCTTTCGTATCTGCGTCCAGAGTTGAATCTGCACCAGTGGTATCGGTCAAAGTGATCGTTAAGTTTTCAGCACCTTCGTAGATACCATCATCTAATGTTGTGATGTCCAAAGCGACAGTGGTTTGCCCTGCTGGAATGGTGACCGTGTAGATGGTCGGCGCTTGGTAATCTTTGTCATCGACATCGCCACCAATGGTGAAGCTCACCACGACATCCTCATCGGATTTTTGGTCGATACTAACGGTAAAGTTCGCGTCACCACCTTCTGCAACCGATGCTTGGTCTGCAGCAATGCTGACTGTTGGCGCACTTTCTGCATCAATAATGTTCGCGTCACCTGTCGCAGCGCCATTGCTCGTTACTCCACCATTATCGGTAACAGTAAGACCAAAACTCTCTGTATTTTCATAAACGCCATCCGTCTTTGTCGGAATAGTAACGGTGATAGACGTAATACCGGCGGGGATGGTAACGTCGCCATCCGGTGTAACATTTAATGTTTGGGTTTTGCCTTGACTGTCAATATAAGTTACGACCATCTGACCAAGATCGGCATCTTCAGCGGTATAGCTACCATCGGTCGTCGGTTTAAGATTGACAACAAATGGGTCTTGAACCTCATTAGACAAAGAAACCGTGAATACAGCATCAGAGCCTTCATTAACGTCACCAACCTGACTTACTGAAAGAGTTGTACTGTCATTGTCTTGTATTGTCGCAATCCCAGACTCACCACCAATCTCGAGTACCATGTCTTCAGCGTTTTCTAAAGCAAGATCATCAATCGACGGCACAATGACTTCAAAAGCACTCACACCAGCTGGAACAATTAAGAAACCTCCGGCGAAGGTTACGCCATTAGTAAAACTCACATTGGAAAGGTTTACATCAGCGTTATCAGCAGATGAACCTTGAGCAAGCATATCAATTGGGTATTTGACTGTGGTTTCGGTTACTTCGTCCAGAGCAACGGAAAACGTTATGTCTTCACCTTCAACCACGGAATTACCTATAAGGGTTAAGCTCGGCCCATCTTCAGAAACGTTACCATCAAGAACTTCATTAGTAATGGTAACAGTTGCAGGGTCACTTTCTGCATTTCCTGAATCAACAGCCACGTAGTCAAAACTATCCTCTGGCGGAAAGCCTTCCACATAACGCAATTCCCAATTCCCAGATGTTTTAGTCGAGAAATCGAGCTGTGTAATCACAGACCCTTCTGGTAATCCATAATCTTTTCCGTAACCGATGCTGGTCTCTTGGAAAAGCATGCTATTTCCTTCAGGCTTCAAGAATTCAATAACCTGCGTATGTTCTGCTCCGTTAGCATCTTGATAAGTAACAGTAATTAGGGCCGCGTTATTGCTACCATGCTCGAACAACCCTCCTAGACCATCGAGACCAAGGTTAACGCTACCTACCGGGTTCTCAGACAAATCAATACTTATCGTTTCACCTGGCTGGATACCTTGACCATCATTATCCGCAATACCATGGCCGATGTGCGAAACCTTTTGATTGTACTGAGCAAGTACACCGCTGTCAGATGAGATATCAATCGAAGCGCCATTGACCAAGTACTCTGTCCTTGAATGCGATTCACCACCATCGGCACTCAAACCCCAGTTGTAGAAATCGGTGGTGGATTCAGCACCGTCAGGAGTGTCTGGTCTGTCCTTAATGCCCAGTAAGAAACCTACATTATCCGCCTCATAGTAGATGCTATCTTTGTCATACAATGTACCGTCGGCTGATGTGATTTCTTGGAGATCTCCATCCTCATCTTTGAAGTACAAAGTGCCAGATGTCGGCAACTCTGTGATGCGAATCTGAAGTTCATCACCACTCAAGTCATCTTCAAGATCAGAGATATGGTCACTATCCACCCCTTCATCCAGCGGTTTATCATCCGTATCAAAGATCACATTTGTAATGAGTTCATTTGCACTATGGTCAAAATCTTCGTTTAGCGGTTTATCGTTGACTGGCGTTACGTTTAGGGTAACCGTTGTGGTTTCAGTAACACCGCCCGAACTCACTGTATATGTGAATAGATCAGGACCATTGTAATCTTGGTTCGGTGTGTAAGTGATTGTGCCGTCATCGTTCACAACTACTGTGCCATTGGTTGGCTCATGGCCCGCTTCTACCGTTACAACAGGCGCATCACCTTCGAAGTTATCGTTACCCAGCACATCAAGTTTTGTTAGCGTATCTTCAACAATATCAGCGCTATCAGACACAATATCTGCCACTGCGGCTACGGTAAAGTCGACAACTTGACTTACTCTTTCACCGCTTGGGTCTTCAGCGGTAAACGTTAACTCTTCAGAACCATTCCAGTCTGCGGTTGGCGTGATCGTCGCAATGCCATCCACAATGGATACTTGAATATTGCTATTGCCAGAGACACTAAATGTCAGCTCACCATCTGCATTATCAACATCGCTGAATGCGTCATTCAAGTCGATAGTGTAAGGCGTGAAGTCTTCTTCAAGAGATTGTTCCGCAATGGTGTTTTCTACGGTTGGCGCGTCATTGATCGGGTTTACTGTTACCGAGACTTGAGCTTCATCTTCCAGTTCACCATCAGAAACCGTGTAGCTGATGGTGGCTTCGCCGTTGAAGTTTTCAGCCGGTGTAAATACCAGTTTTCCATCTACAATTTCAACCGAGCCCAGATCAGCAGGAACAGATGCATTTACGATGTTTAGCGTATCGCCGTCCACATCGGTATCATTTGGGAGAACATTAATCGTGACTGGTGTGTCTTCATCAGTCACAGCGCTATCATCATTTGCAACTGGCGCATCGTTTAAAGGATTAACCGTTACCGAGACTTCCGCGCTGTCTTCCAGTTCACCATCTGAAACCGTGTAGCTGATGGTGGCTTCACCGTTGAAGTTTTCAGCCGGTGTAAACACCAGTTTTCCATCTACAATTTCAACCGCGCCCTGATCAGCAGGAACAGATGCATTCACTATGGTCAGCGTATCGCCGTCAACGTCGGTATCATTTGGGAGAACATTAATCGTGACTGGTGTGTCTTCGTCAGTCACAGCGCTATCATCATTTGCAACTGGCGCATCATTGATCGGATTTACTGTTACCGAGACTTCCGCGCTGTCTTCCAGTGCACCATCGGAAACTGTATAGCTGATGGTGGCTTCACCGTTGAAGTTGTCAGCCGGTGTAAATACCAGTTTTCCATCTACAATTTCAACCGTGCCCTGATCAGCTGGAACAGATGCATTCACGATGGTCAGCGTATCGCCGTCAACATCAGTGTCATTCGTAAGTACATCAATAGTGACTGGCGTGTCTTCGTCGGTCGCAGCGTTATCGTCATTTGCAACAGGCGCATCGTTTAAAGGATTAACCGTAACAGTAACTGATGCCTCATCCTCTAACTCGCCGTCGGACACGACGTAGGTAATGTCAGCGTCCCCGTTAAAATCTTCCGCGGGGGTGAAAATCAGTTTTCCATCTTCGATTTCAACGGTCCCTTGCTCTTCTGGAACCGTTGCTGATTCAATAAATAAGTTCTCACTGTCAGCATCTTCATCGTTAGCAAGAACATCAATAATAATTGCGCTATCTTCATCAGTTTGAACAATATCATCACCAGCTACAGGAGCAGCAGGCTCAACTGCCGGAGAGGTTTCATTCCCACGTAAAGTGTTCAGGTATAGCTCATTTAAAGAAAGGATTTGTGTTTGTGAAAAACCTAAGGACTCAAGCCCTATGGTTTCAAATCCCGTGTCTGCCAATAACTCGGCGCCAATGCGGTCGACAGTCCCACTCGTCTGCAAGCTTGAGCCATCGCTTTGACCTGCTGCCGAGGCAAACTCATCGCCAAGTTGGGTAGGATCTTGTCCAGCCTCTAACGCGCCAAGAATTTGGGCGACATCATTCGATACGTCTTGTACACCGTTCTCTTTTACGAGTTGGACATTTAAACCAATTGGCTCGGCATCATTACGCGCGACAATCACTTCACCTTGTAATGGTTGTTCATTTTCAATAAGTGTACGCAGCTTTCCATCCAAACCTACTACAACTAATTGCCCACCAAATGACACTAAGGATGTACGATCCATATAAACCCCTGACCTAAAATTACCGTCAACATTTTGACCAATGATACTTATTTGTTATATCTTGCCCTAATACATTGATCAATAACAGAGTATTAACACTTAATTACAACTTATACATCACATAAAATGCATGCCGATACTGATAATTACATTTGGAATACGCATCACCACCATACAGAACTCAATTCCATTTAAATGATTGATAAGTGTGATATCAAGTCAAATTTTCAATGGCGATTATCTTTAAAATTCATATCTATTTACACATGCATCACAATAGCAACCAGTTACATAGTTGATTGTTAATGCCTTTGTGCGTTAGATTATTGACGCTTATAGAGGTCAATCAATTCATAAGAATAATTTCTCACCTCTGATATTACTTAATTAGGAGAATCACAGTGAAGTGGACTCGTGCCAACGCCTTTTGCTTAGGTGTGCTCGCGACTAGCCCTGTTTTTGGGCAAACTTTAGAGCAAGCAGTAGAAAATGCGCTTAAGACAAACCCTGACATTAAAAGTGCGTTTAATGAATTCGTGAGTAAGCAGTATGTGAATGAAGCCTCGAGCGGCGCTTACCTCCCTTCGGTAGATCTTGATGCCGGAATTGGGTACGAAGGTATTAACCCAGCAGAATCTGGTAGAGAGTCAACCGATCTGACTCGAAAAGAGGCTACCGTTACGCTCACTCAGTTGATTTGGGATGGCTCTGCGACACTAAACGATATTGATAGAACGGCTGCAGATGCTGAATCTGTGCGATTTCAGTTGCTTGCAGATGCTCAAGACACTGCACTTGAAGTTTCTAAAGTATATTTAGACGCGGTGAAAGCATACGAAATTCTAACGCTTTCGGAGAACAACCTGAAAGTGCATAAAAAAATCTACCAAGACATCAAAAAACGAGTTGATTCTGGTATTGGCTCAACAGCAGACTTAACACAAGTAGAGGCACGTTTAGCTAAAGCGCACGGAAACCTAGCCGCTGCGCAAAATAACCTGTTCGACAGCCACACTATGTTTACTCGCATTGTTGGTCAAACACCCCAAGGCTTGATATTTCCTCGTGCAGATCAAAACTTCATCCCTTACACAATAGATGATGCGATCGACTTGGCATTTCAAACTCATCCTGTCATTCAAATTTCAATGGCAGATGTGGATTCTGCGAAGTTCCAATATAAGCAATCGAAAGGTACTTACTTCCCAACACTGTCTGTTGAAGCTGCACAAACGTGGCGAGATGATGCTGGAGGTATTGAAGGTCGTGGTGATGAAACGACAGCCATGCTCCGTATGCGCTACAACCTATTTAATGGTGGCAGTGACGCAGCCAACGCCGAGAGCTTTGCTTACCAGTTAAATAAAGCGAAAGATCTGCGCGAACGTGCTTATCGCAATGTTGAAGAAGGTTTGAGACTATCTTGGAGTGCTTTGGACCTTACTCAACAACAGAAGCAGTTCTTGTCTGATCACGTTGATTCTGCATCTCAAACCGTTATCGCGTATGAAAAACAATACCGTATCGGCAAGCGTACCCTACTCGACTTGTTAAACACCGAAAACGAACTGTTTGAAGCTCGTAAAGACTATTTAGATGCAAAATACGCCGAGCAATACGCCAAGTATCGAGTCATGAACGCGACAGGTCAGTTACTCAACGCGTTACGTGTTGATGTCCCAACCGAGTGGAATCAGAAGGTGGAGTACTAGAACATGAAAGCAACAAAGATTCTGTTAGCATTAGGCGTTATGCTAACTACTCATCATGTAACCGCTGAAGATGAATACGAGTACACAGAAACTCCGAAAGCCGAGCAAATTGCAGACCTTCAAGATGATGATAATGACGGTGTAATCAACGCTCGTGATCTGTGCCCAGGTACACCAGCAACATCGGAGATCGACAATGATGGCTGTGGTGAGTACATAAAGTCGTCTGAAAAGATGGAAGTGCGCGTACTCTTCGCGAATGATTCGGACGAAATTGACCCCGTATTCCGTCGTCAAATTCGTGAGTTGTCTGAATTCCTGAAAGAATACCCTAGCACATCCATTGAATTGCAAGGCTATGCAAGCAAAGTAGGTGGTGCAGAGCACAACTTAGACTTATCAAAGCGCAGAGCAAACAACGTTCGTGCCGCGCTACTTGGATATGGTATTGAGTCAGATAGAGTCCGCATTGTCGGATTTGGTGATACACACCTCGCCGAACAAGGTACAGACGAAGTGAGCCATGCGCTCAACCGACGAGTGACTGCATCTGTAATCGGTTATAAGGGCGAGATAAAGAAAGAATGGACGATATTCACCGCCCTACCAAAAAGTTAATTTAAGGGGCTTCGGCTCCTTTTCTTTTTTCACTCTCTGGAAACCGTATTATGCTTTAGGAATCGGCGCTTTAGTGTTAATCTAGCCGCGTCATAACAATGAGAGTTTTGAAATGAGCAAACTTACAACAGATATCCAAGCAAACCTTGACCTTTTCGTTGCAGAAACGAAAGAAAACCAACTGGTTTGGGGTTTACGCAATGAAGAAGGTTGGCTATCTTGCGATTCAACTGAGTTCGAAAACAGCGAAGTCATGCCTTTTTGGTCAGCGAAAGAAGACGCACAAGCGCATAACGTTGAAGAATGGGCAGATTTCGAAGTACTAGAAATTCCTCTAGATATCTTTGTTGAAGATTGGCTTCTAACTCTTGCTGAAGATGGCGTTCTTGTTGGTACAAACTGGAACGCACAGTTGGAAGGCAAAGAGGTTGAACCTCAAGACCTAGCGAAACTGTACGTAGGCTAATTCTCCAAGACCTCAGCACCGCGCTGAGGTCTTTCTTCATTACTTACCTTTTCTATGTAAAGCTCGACCGAGCGCATATTTTTCTTCATCCCAATATCTATACCCTTCGGTTTTTGTCACAATGACTCGCTCCCAATTGGTATATCATACTGAACAAAGAATATAAAAATAACATAAGGTTACATCACTATGCGTACGCTGCTTTCTTTGCTTGCATCCCTATTTCTAGGCAGCCAAGCAAACGCAAGTGACACTCAAAATATCACGCAATGGCATGCTGTCTATCAAGCAACGATGAAAACGAATTCAAAGTCCGCGCTTAGTATGCTTCAGGATCGATATCATACGGCAGACTCCAATAGCGAAAAGCTTTACGTCAGTGGATTGATCTATGAGTACATGTCAAACATCGACCAGCCCTACTACGGCAGCAGCCAAATCTTAGAGAATCACTTTGCTAAGCTAGAGTCGAAATACATCCTTGCGCTTTCAGAAAGAAAAAGTGGCGACTACGACACTTCCGTGGACATCTTTACCTCACTTTTGCAAAGCGCTAAGCAACATAAAGATGAAGAAACGAAAGCACTAATGAACTATCAACTGTGCTACACCTTGAACCAGCAAGGACAATACCACAAGGCGAACTTCTTTTGCTCTTCATTGAACAAGCACCTAAATCACGACCATCAAGAGAGCATTCCTGCCGATCTAGCGTTACGCGTGATCGCTAACAACTTTGATTTTCGTGGTGAGTATGAGGTCGCTTTACGTTTATACCGTCGTTTATTAACGGAAATGCCTCCTCAAAGCGATCCTACAGGAGTCTACAACGATGTAGGAAATTTACTGAGTGAGCTGGGCCAATACGAACAGTCTGAACAATATCTAATACAAGCCCTATTAGCTCGTCAGTTAGATGCTCCACCTTTACAAGTGGCACAGGTCGAACACAGCTTGGCATCAATGTACAGTCGATCTTCAGACTACGCAAAAGCAATCAGCTATTACAAAAATGCACTCACTTTACTTGCTGAGATGGATTATCCATATGGTAAAGGCCTTACCTATCTTGGTCTCGGGTCTGCTTATGTAAATTCCGGAGACCTAAAAAGCGCAGTTCCGCATATTAAGAAGGCGCTAGAATTAGGCGAAGAGTATGACAACGAAAGATTACAAACCGAAAGTCATCTTGCAGCAGGCTTTGCTTACTTAAAGCACAACGTTTTAGACAAAGCGCTTCAACATGGCAAACTTGCTTTGGCACTCGCGAATAAAAACGCAACGAC
Source organism: Vibrio sp. LB10LO1 (assembly GCF_010092875.1). NCBI lineage: Bacteria > Pseudomonadati > Pseudomonadota > Gammaproteobacteria > Vibrionales > Vibrionaceae > Vibrio > Vibrio sp. LB10LO1. Next base: position 226,345 of record NZ_JAADJW010000003.1, on the reverse strand, counting down.
CGCGCTACAAGCGAAAGCTCAGTTACTCTTGTCTCAGGCATATCAGAAACTAGATGACAATTCCGCTGCCCTTTCTCATTACCAAGAGTACGCTAAATTAGAGTTGGCGAACCGTGATGACAGCAATGTTAAAGCAATTGAAGCGTTGGATTTAACCAAGAGTGAGTACGAATATGACTTGCAACTCGTTAAGATCGATAACGAGAGAAACTTAAAACTACTCGAAATTGAAAAGCTTAGTGAACAGCAACGTGCGTACAACTTCATTATTTTCTGCTTACTTACTGTGTTACTCGTCGTACTGTTTGTGCTGCGTAAAACAAAGATAAAATCTCGTTTAGACCGCCTAACTGGTTCATTAAACCGCAGCACCATTATTGAGAAAATAAGAGCTCAAACAGTCAGTGCTCCAGAAGACATGCGATATGTATTGGCATTGATAGATTTGGATCACTTTAAGTTGATTAACGATCAACACGGTCACCCTACTGGCGACTTGGTGTTAAAACACGTCTGCAAAGCCATTCAAGCTAAACTAAACAAAGGTGAGTATATTGGGCGTTTAGGAGGAGAAGAGTTTATCTTGTTACTCAAGAATGTTGATGAGATTGATGTGCCATTCCGTATTCAAAGTTTGCATAAAACCATTTCAGAAAAACAGATTAAGAGTGAACAAGGCGATTCACTGAGTGTGACAGCAAGCTTGGCCTATCTTTCCACCTCAAAGCCTTTGAGTAACTTTGATGAACTGTATTCGATATTAGACCAAGCTTTGTATCAATCAAAAAGAAACGGGCATAACGCAGTGATTGATGCTTATAACGAGCCTATTGATCTTCCGACTTCTGTTTTTGAATCAACGACTGCATAACGGCATCTTTGTTGTTCAAGTAATCATCTAAGCCCGCTTTGCGCAGGTCGCAAGACGGGCAATCACCACAACCATCACCGATGATGCCGTTGTAACAAGTTAACGTGCTTTCACGGACAAGTTGCAACGCGTCATATTGATCGGCCAACGCCCATGTTTCTGCTTTGTTCAACCACATCAATGGCGTTTTGATTTCAAACTGACGATCCATGCCTTTAACCAACGCGCTGTTCATCGCTTTTACAAAGTCATCACGGCAATCCGGGTAACCACTAAAATCTGTTTCACAAACACCCGTAATTACCGTTTCTGCGCCAATTTGGTACGCGTAGATACCAGCAAGAGTCAGGAACAAGATGTTGCGGCCAGGAACGAAAGAGTTCGGTAAACCGTTTTCTTGTAGCTCATGTGAAACTGGAATGTCATCACGTGTCAGAGAGCTGATAGCAAGTTCATTCAGTAGACCAACATCCATCACTTTATGTGCAGCGACACCAAGATCTTTTGCGACTTTCTCTGCCACTTCAATCTCCAGCTTATGACGCTGACCGTAGTCAAATGTAATGGCATGTACTTCGTCAAACTCTTTTAACGCTTGAACCAGACATGTTGTAGAGTCCTGTCCACCACTGAAAACAACCACTGCTTTTTTCATCTTTCTCTCCGAGCTTAAGCAATACTTAGGTATTTATGAGTTTGAACCGACAGACGCCAGTTGCGAGCAACACAGGTATCAATACACAGTTGGGTAGCACGAGGCTTTTGACTGATCGGCTGAAGTGCGATCACTGTCTTCTCACCGATCTCTGCAGACGCCAATAACACATCCAGTTGATCGATGTCTTTTTGGGTGCCAACCGGGTGCTTGATTTCATTTGCGCGTTCTAATGCACTTTTGAGTACTGGTAGCTTCCCTTTCATTGCGACCTTCGGTGACACCGTCACCCATGTACTTTCTGAAGTCACTACCTCTGAAGTACCACTGGTTTCGATTTGGCATTGGCAGTCCATTTCTTCAAAAGCAGCCGTCAACGCACGTAAATCATAAATGCATGGTTCGCCACCGGTGATCACAATATGCTTCGCATTGAAGCCCTGCTTTTTGTATTCAGCTACGATGTCTTCCGCCGAGGCGAAACACCAGGTTGGAGAATCTTCTGTTTTCACCAAGATATCGCCGATTTGGCGCTGGTCTTTCTCTTCTGCGTACCAAGTCTGTTTCGTATCGCACCAAGAGCACCCAACCGGACATTCCTGCAAACGTACAAAAACCGCTGGCACACCAGTGAAAACCCCTTCCCCTTGGATGGTTTCAAACATCTCATTTAGCTTATACAACGTAGAACTCACTCAACTCATTATACTTCGAGGCGAAGACCTTAATGGAGAGGCGCACTCAGGTCAATTTAAACCAAAAATAAATTGTTAAAATAGGTTGTTTTGTAGTTTCATACGCAGGTTCCCAATTTTTAAGGTAAGTAAAGATGTACAAACTGATCGCCCTAGACATGGACGGTACGCTGTTAAATAGCGAGAAAGTCATTTCTGAAGAGAACAAACAAGCGATTGCTAAAGCCCGTGAAGCGGGTGTTACTGTAGTCCTTGCCTCAGGCCGCCCTCTGGAAGGAATGCAAGACAAGCTAGACGAGTTGAACATCGACTCAGACAAAGACTTCGTTCTGTACTATAACGGCTCAATGGTGAAGAATATTGGTACGAACGAAATCATCCACCAGCAAATCATCGATGGCAAAGCGGCGAAGAAGATCGCTCGTAAAGCACGAGAACTTGGCGCTTATGTTCACGCATTCAGTCAAGAGCACGGCCTAATCACGGAAGAAAGCAACCCTTACACAGACATTGAAGCGAAAATCAACGGTCTTGAAATTACCGAAATGAACTTCGACGCTCTAGAAGATGATCACGGGATCATTAAAGCGATGATGGTTGCAGAGCCAAGCAAACTGACTGAAGTTATCGCGGCGTTACCTGCGGAATTAAAAGAAGAGTTTACGGTAGTGCAAAGCGCGCCTTTCTTCTTAGAGTTTTTAAATCCGTCAAGCAACAAAGGTATCGGTGTTTCGGCGATCGCTGAATACTTGGGTATCGAAGCTGAAGAAGTGATTTGCATGGGTGATGCAGAAAACGATCACCATATGCTTGAATACGCGGGCCTAGGTATTGCTATGGCGAATGCGATGGAAGATACCAAACGTATCTCAAACTATATTGCCGAAAGCAATGATGACCACGGTGTCGCTAAATCAATCGAGAAGTTTGTTCTTAGCTAAAAATTAAAAGGCCGAGCATTAATTGCTCGGCCTCTCTCGTTCACGAGATTATAACTGTGCACTCGCGACACCATCAACAACATCGACTTTTTTCTTTATCACTGCATCTAAGTCCTCTGGGTACCAAACCTCAACCCAAATAGCTGTGTGATGATTAGGTAACATCACAACACCATTGTAAGATTCGCCGTTTGTAACAGGCGTTCTTATTACCTGAGAATTATAATCAACCGACCCATCGGACATATTAGTGTACACCGATAAAAAACCACGAGAGTACTGACTATTGACGACAGATAACTCGACTTTAACTTCTCTTTCAGATTTGAAGTCAAAGTCTTCAGGTACCACAAGGTTAGCAGTAATTCCGGTTGGCTTTTCATCTTGTGCTTGGTCGTCATCCTCTTGAGGTTGTTGATCATCATTTTCAACTTGATCATCATCTTGAGTAACGCCCGCTGGCGGTGTAGACGAACCAGAGCCTGAGTCATCACCTCCTCCACATCCAAAGACGAAGAGAATTGCTAGGACGCTTACTATCCAGTTACGTATTTTCATAATATCCTCCTCATTAATCCGTTGTTGTCCAAGTGTTGCTAGCATCTGGGTTGTTATACCAAGTTGGTTTTGATGAACCACCAGATTCAGCCCACTCCGCAAAGTCAGGATACGCAATACTTACATCAATGTACTCTGAAGGATGATTCCAACTTGAAGGGATAATAATCCCCCACGGAAGATTACCACTGGTACGATAGTATTTACTGGTTGCAGCATCAGAATCATCATCTGCAGTACCATAGAACCCACTGACCGAGGTACCTCTTGACGTAGGCGCAAAGTCCGCGGTGTGAATCTCTATATCTTTGCCTGGAGGAGTGGTGAAACTATCACCATGGTAACCACCACCGGCGAAGATAAATGGGTCAAAACCACTTAATGTAGGGAAAGAAGAAACTGATGGCTCAGAGCCTGATTTGAAAGGTAGAGAAATACTGAATGTCATCTCTGTTGATTCAAGACTCATGCTACAGCTTGGATTGGTTCGATGGAAACCACACTCAGGGTTAATCGGAATATCACCTTTCAAGTTAGTAGATGCAACTACAACAAGATCCCCTCCAGGAGATGCGACCGATTTGTCTTCACCTGTAAATGGAGAAATGTTACTTCTTGTCACACCATTCTTAGTCACTCTCGCTGTGTCAAGATTTACATCACTTTCAGAAAAACCTTCCAATTTCCAAGCTAGACCATTTTTGTACGAAGCGCCGTAAGCAGTTACTGTACCTTCTATATCAAAACGTAGTACATTACCGTCTTTGATTACCAGCTTAGAACGGTAATAAGTCACTACGTCATTAAGGTCAAAGTCTCCCATTTCAGGCCAGTTATCTTCAAACGCAGCAGTGTAGTAGTCCGAAGTTTGTATAGTTGTACCTGGATCTGTCACATCGAAGACATAATCCTCAACCTCACCATCACCAGCGTAACCGTCGCTAGGTAAATTGACTAAGCTTGAAACCCTGAATCGTGTTTGCACGTTACCAATCAATGCATCATCGTTTACACGCACAGGAACGACATTGGCACCCGTAGTAACCGCGTGATTCAGAATAATTTGCTCGTCTGCATCAAAACTACCATTCATGTCCCAATCGGCCCAACCCTGAAGATAACCAGTACCAACAACGGTAACGTTAATGAGAGAATCAAGACCTTTTTCAAAGTTAGTCAGAAGCGTAACGCCATCATCATCGTCACCGAGCGCGTCGAAGTCATCACCTGTTGACGCTGCGTTTGGCTGTCCGTCACTTTCTGCATCAATGCTACTACCCATAAACAAAGATGTAGTCACAGCATGCTGCGCACCGTTGTTTGCCAGTAACGTACCATAACTATCGGGAGCGTCACCAAAGTCGAACTCATCGTTGGTTTCCGTAGGGTTGGTAAAGCCTGATAAATCCCAGTTCCCGTCAAAGGCTGAAAAAATGGCGTTTGGGAAAGGAGAACTCGCGGATGTCTCTGTTTCGAACTGAAGCGTGACTGTTGATGAGTTTTTATACACAAGCTTGACCGCACCAGATGTATTCGCTTCATCAAAGTTGGTGCCAGGACCAGTGAAGAGCACCGAGCCGTCAGCCTCTTCAACTGCGGTTAAGCTTGCTGATGATGTACCCGTTTGATAGCTGTAGAACCCTTCACTCTTAAAAACTCTAAGTTGTTCAGATTGAACCGGCTCACCATCAATATCGTAACCAATAAACTCAAACTCAGGAATCACGTAAGGGACAGAAAATGTTCCGCTCAAGGCTCCAGTGCCATCGAAGAATTCAAATTTATAAACGAGACCTGCTGAACCAGCGGAATTGACTGTGTATAAAAAGCCGATATCACCGTTGGGCTCGGATGAAGTTGTCTGCTTGTAATTTGGAGTGTGGAATAAAAAGGTCGCATCCCCAAATGTGTTACTGGACACTTTGGCATCAATGGTTTTGCCATCATGCGTACCGACATTAATAAAGTGCATGTCTGCGCCACTGTAACTCGGCCCCAGTTGCGCATTATTACCGTCAGTCGCCTCCTGATGATTAGAAAAGTCGAGATCGACAGTTTCACTCATCACGTTAGGACTAACGACACCCAGTAGACAAGCGAGCGTAATATTGTATTTCGCTATCATAATTTGTCTCTCTTAGTTGATGTGGATCGTGATAAATGCATAAATCCGTTTTGCATGACATCCAACAACCAGCAAAAGCTTCTCAGTTTTGTGCAAGCTAAAAATGCAACAGATTTCCTACGTACTCACTAAAAGCAAATATGACGCCAATTATCGCCTAAAAATTAAAGCCTTATAAATCAGGGCTTTAATTAAAACCACAAAGTAACACGACACAAATATTACTTTGACTCTTTATTTGAATTGCATTTTAAAATTAAGATTCGGTCTAGAGTTCATATCAAAAACAAAAAAGCCCCGCACATTGCGGGGCCTCTTTATTTGGGGAGTAGCTGGCTATTGTTTGGCTACATCAATCTCACTTTCTGTGATGAGTTTTCTTGATAAAATCACAAAAATAAACATTAACAGTGGATAGTGGAACGTGTTGAACACTAATGACCAGAACCCACTGAATGAAACCGTCGTGCCTAGATACAAATAAAGTTGTTCAACAAGCAACAGAGCAAGAATCACAAAAAGCATTTGCTGGCGTTCAAATCGAATTTCAGACTCTTTAAACGTCATCACCAACGCAGAAGCAGTAATCAGTATAGCCAACCAACTCGTGAACACAGGCAATGGCCAAATTACTGAGATAACAGCAGTAATTGCTGTCATCGTGAACCAAACACTCTTTGAGCTCAGTAACTTATCGACATCCACATCAGGATTGCTTTCTAGACGCAGCACATGCCATGCAACTAACACACCTAACACCGCGCCGATGAACATATCCAAGATAAAGGCGGTTCCAAGGAAGAACTTACACGCCATCACCGTTAGCGTAACTAAAGCGACAGACAGAGTGATTCGGTTTAGACCAAAACTATTGGTTCTTTGAAACAAAAACGTCATAACACAGAACCACACTGCAATAGGCAAGCTTGGGAAGCTAAAACCGAAGCTCTGCGTTAACTCTGCCATCGGCATATAAACGTGTGGGCGAGGTAATGAAAAGCCTTGCTGCGCGACTAAGGCCATTAAAGAGGTTGCCGTCACCGCAAAAAATAAACGATACACGAAACGACTATCAAACTTCATCATTACGAATGGGAACAGAAACAGCAGAAATGTTGGACTGCTTAAGCCCGTAATCATATCAGCGACTTCACAAGCCATCTCGCGGCTGGATTCAGAAAATGACCCAACCCAACTTTGAAGATCAACCATCCAAGACAACTCCGCTTGGCGGAAGCTCGGCGCTGAATCTATAAGTTGATCGACATATACAACTGGCTGATCCGTCGCGTGTGAATAAAAGCCCGCTACATCTGCCCATTGCGTAGGATAACGATACAGCGATGCCGCCATGTTACTCGGTTCAACCAGCATAGCGGATGCGACCTCAACACCATAATGCGGCGCAAACCATATAGGCAGTTCATTTCCGTCTAACGAGTTGGTCATCGAGAAAGCGATCACTTCAGAATCTGAAACACAATCGAAAAATACTGCCGTATCGGTTCTACCCAATTCGTCCCCAACCGTTACGACTAAACCCGTTTCTTCCCAAGTTTCTCGCTGAGCCGCAAGTTTCGGTGATTCTCCTTCGATAATCGTACCGCCAGGAAGTGAGATTTTGTTCGTCAATATTTCATGAATAAGTACTAGCTTGTCATCTGCTCGGACAACACAAAGCGCCCCTTTGATGTCTTCAGGAAGAGGGTTCGCGGCAGATGTAGGAGAAATAAACAGTGAAATGGAATACAGGATGAGAAAAAACAACTGTCTCAGCACAAAATACAACCTTACATAAAGAGAAGAATCACAAAGCAATGATGACAGGGTTACTGATATTTTTCGACATAAATTAAGTAACCAGTTGTACATTTGATGCACATATCAAAAAAGACTTTGAGACACTCCACAAAATAGTTCTGACAAAAATCAGACATAACTCGAAATATTGGCTGCGATTTTGCCAGTTATATAAAGTTAACGTCAGGATAATTTACATGGATTTTACTCGTTCTCAGGATTGAAACAATAAAAGAGAGCTTACTACTAACGATAAATAAACTCTCTTTATAGATGTATTACAAGATTACAGCTTCAGCCATGCATCAGTCCAAGCACTGCCCACGCCTGGTTCATAAGCGCTTGGTGTTGAGCCACACCACAAACTGTTTGGCCAAGGCTTACATTGGTAACTTGCACCGTTATTCGTCACCACGTCCCCTGCAGAATAATTCGTACCCGCTTGGTAAGCATCACCCGAAGTTGGCGGCGTTGGAGGTGTAGGCTCTGTTGGTGGCTCTACCGGAGGATTAGTTCCAGAACAATCTGAGCTGCCAATTGGCTGCCATACTCCCCATGGCCCCGAATCGGAGGGGTTATCACCTTGGGTCCACCATTGTGCTTGCCATAACTGACCAGCCCAAGAAACAGTTTCACCCGTGTTGTATACGCCACTCGCTTGCCATTCATTGTCACAGCTTCCTGATGGCGGTGTCGTTGCGCTAGTAGCGGAAGCTGTTGCCACCGCTTGGTATGTAGTACTGGTTTTATCGATGCCAAAAGCCAAGGCGACTCTCGCATCACCTGCTTGAGACGCGCCAAATTCCACATCGACACGACACGAACTTCCTGCATTGAGTGTCGATTGTGCACATTGGTCTCTGGTGATCATCGCAGATTTCGTGACACCAGAGCTTTGCAGTCCCAAATTTTCTACAGTAAACGCAACATTACCGGTATTTTGAATGCTGAAACTGTGTTGCTTCAGCTCACCCACTTTAAAAGAACTCAAAGCCTGATTGGCGGTATAACCGACAGAAACATTATCTGTTGGCGGTGTCGTCGTACCTAAAACGCCATCGACAAAACTGCGCAATGCTGCAATGTCGCTGTACACACCGTACTTACCCGGTCGAGCACAACCTATCCCCCAACTGACGATACCTAGCTGGGTGACGAGACCGTTATTATTAACGACGATGGGACCGCCGCTATCTCCCTGGCAAGAGTCTATACCACCTTGCGGCACACCCGCACAGAATGATACTGAGCCAACCGTAGTGTAATTACCGCCAGCTTGTCGACAAGTCGCATCAGAGACCAGCGGAACATCCACTTCTTGTAAAGCGGCTGGCGAGCTGCCCCCCTCCGAAGTTCGGCCCAAACCAGCGACAGTTAACCAATCACCTACACCTGCATATTGCGAAACACTGCCTGCTGCGATATCCACTTTTGCAACACCTTGAGGGATCGAAGTGAGCTTAAGAAGGGCTATGTCATTTGAAAGCGTAGAAGCATTATAAGAAGGATGAACATAGATCTGGCTGACATTGGAGCGTACGCCATCAGTACCGTTATAAATCACGCCCCCAATTTTTACCGCGATCTGATTTGGTGCGTCACCGTCCACACAGTGAGCAGCAGTAAGTACAAAACCATCCCCTATATAACTCGCCCCACAAAAAGAACGATTACCATTGCGGCTGACTATCTGTGTATAAAATTTCCAGTCGTTGGGGTTTGCCGTGATGCCGCCCACGATATCCGGCTGAATCTCATTGTTTTGTGTTTGCGTGACTTGATCTGCACTTGCCAACATTGGCAATAACGCCGTTGTAAGTAAGGTTTTTGATAGATTCAATGTTATTTTCCTCTTGTTTTATGAGGCACTATTCATGTGCCACTTACAAAACAAGCAAACAAAAACAACATCACCAATTGGAATGAGCATGAGCCGCAAGACGCTGCGACAAAACTATTATTAAAGACCTACTGTCAAACTTATCACTTTCATCCATAGTAAGTACGAATCACTTACTTACCGTCATAATGACGTATTAATTAACGATTGGATAACGACTTTCTTAACCAATGAATATGATGACCAAAACCTTGGTTTTCATAGAGAGATACAGCGGTTTGATTGAAATCCCATACCTCAACGAACATCTGTTTCACACCATAATCAACGAACGTTGCCTCAATCTTTTCAATCAAGGCTTTTGCAATGCCCTGTTTACGATATTCGGGTAAAACGTACAGCTCATCAACGCTTCCCATCATCACTGGCTTGCTAACCGTAGAAATAAGCTCGCAGAAATGCCCAGATACAAAGCCGATAATCTCATCCTCAACTCTAGCGACATAAACCAAACATTCAGGATTATCGAGATAGCGAGCAATACTCTTCTCTTGTTCGATTTCTTCTGCGGTTTTGAAAAATTCCGGAGATTGAATGTGGTGCTCATCATGCAACTCAAACATTAGGTCGTTAAGTTGTTCAAGGTCGTCAAAAAGGGCTGGTTTGATTACAAAAGTAGACATAAGGACTAAGCCAAAAATAAGAATCCATATAGTGTGTGTTTAAACATGCATTTAGGCAAGTAGGAATGCAAAAGCCTCTTGCCGACAAAGCAAGAGGCTTCGATGTTTGAGCTTGCTCCTAGGTAACCTAAGAGCGTACTCAATTAAGATCGTACTTAGCTAGCCGCGTTTAAGCACTCGCTCGATTTCGCCAAGACTGGATGGGTCATCAATAGTTGATGGCACCACGTATTGCTCGCCATCGGCTATTTGACGAATGGTTCTTCGCAGAATTTTACCTGAGCGGGTCTTTGGCAAACGGTCAACAACCAGCGCATGTTTAAAGCAAGCCACAGCACCAATCTCGTTGCGTACTTTACCCACCAACTCACCTTCTAGCGTTAGATCATCAACCTTCACGCCATCTTTAAGAACCACGAAACCAAGTGGTAGCTGACCCTTTAACTCATCATGGATACCAACCACCGCGCATTCCGCAATCGCTGGGTGACCACCAACGATTTCTTCCATTTCGCCGGTAGACAGACGGTGACCTGCAACGTTAATTACGTCATCAATACGACCCATGATAAACAAGTAGCTATCTTCATCTAGGTAACCGCCATCTCCCGATACGTAGTAACCCGGAAATTGACTTAGATAACCAGTTTCAAAGCGGTCATGGTTGCGCCAGACAGTCGGTAGACAGCTTGGTGGTAATGGGCGCTTCAGAGCCACAAAACCTTGTTGATTTGCGCCTACTGGCATGCCCATTTCGTTCAGAATCTCGACCTGATAGCCAGGTATCGGCTTGGTAGCAGAGCCCGCTTTGACTGGCATCATCTCGATACCGGTCGGATTGCCCGCGATCGCCCATCCAGTCTCGGTTTGCCACCAGTGGTCAATAACCGGCTTATCTGCTTTGCTTTCTACCCATTCTAGTGTTGGTGGGTCAAGACGTTCACCTGCCATGAAAATAGAATCAAGGTTCGACAAGTCGTATTGCTTAATGAACTCGCCTTCTGGGTCTTCTTTCTTAATTGCACGGAAAGCGGTTGGCGCGGAGAAAAGCACATCCACTTTGTATTCATCACAAACACGCCAGAATGCACCCGGATCTGGTGTTCTAACCGGTTTGCCTTCGAATAGAATTGTTGTACAGCCATGAATCAGCGGCGCGTACACAATGTAAGAATGACCAACAACCCACCCTACATCCGATGCTGCCCAGAACACACCATCTTGGGGAATGTTATAAATCGACGTCATCGAATATTTCATCGCTACGGCATGGCCACCATTGTCACGCACCACGCCTTTTGGTTTCCCTGTTGTGCCAGAGGTATACAGAATATAAAGAGGATCTGTCGCAAGCACAGGGACACACGCATGAGGCAAAGCTTGCGCGTATTCTTGCTGCCAATCTAAATCACGTTCAAGGTTAAGCTCAGCTTGGCACTGCGGGCGTTGAAGAACAAAAACTTTCTCTGGCTTCCAACGACTGTCCATAATGGCTTTATCAACCATTGGTTTGTACGGGATCACCTTGTTAATTTCGATGCCACAAGACGCCGTCATGATGACTTTGGGTTCTGCGTCTTCAATTCGAACGGCAAGCTCACTCGGGGCAAAACCGCCAAACACCACCGAATGAATCGCGCCCAATCGAGCACACGCTAACATCGCCATTGCTGCTTCTGGGATCATCGGCATGTAGATGACCACACGATCGCCTTTGGTTACGCCTTGATTAGAAAGCATACCCGCGATTTTCGCCACTTGGTCACGCAGAGCTTGATAACTGTAAGTTTGTTTTTGCCCCGTCACTGGCGAATCATAAATCAGTGCTGTTTTATCGCCTCTTCCTTGCTCGCAATGATAATCCAACGCAAGCCATGACGTGTTCAATACACCATCAGGAAACCAACGTTCAATCCCATGTTCGTCAGCTTTTAAGATGGTATTTGGCGCTTCAAACCAATCGATGTTTTCAGCTTGAGCACGCCAAAAGTTCTCCGGTTCATTTTGTGCCCAAAGGTATTCTTTTTGATATGCAGACATATTGCTTCCTCCAGTATGTCCTGACATTGCTTTTCTTACGTATCACTACCATGCAATTGTGTTATTCAAAGACATTGGAGGGAACAAGCACAAAGCCCTCCATCAGTATTCTCGCGCTGCGGCTCATGATGGCTTTCTCAACCACCCAACCTTGTTCTGTTTGTTTGGCTTTTGCCCCCACCTTAAGCGTTCCTGATGGATGCCCAAACGTCACAGATTCTTTCTCTCCACCACCAGCCGCCAAATTGACTAGAGTACCCGGGACGCATGCCGCCGAAGCAATGGCGACCGCTGCGGTTCCCATCATGGCGTGGTGAAGTTTGCCCATAGATAAAGCTCGGACGAGAATATCGACCTCACCTGCCTCTACGGCTTTACCACTCGACGATAAATAGGATTTAGGCTGAGAAACAAACGCAATCTTAGGCGTGTGTTGACGTGTTTGAGCCTCTTCGAGCGAATCAATAAGCCCTATTTTTAACGCGCCATGAGCACGAATGGACTCAAACCTCGCAAGAGTTGATTCATCTTTATTGATGTCATCTTGAAGCTCAGTGCCTTGGTAACCGAGTGCTTCTGCGTCTATGAAGATTGTCGGTATGCCTGCGTTAATGAAGGTGGCGTTGAACGTCCCAACATCTGGCAGGACCAAATCGTCTACTAGATTGCCGGTTGGAAACATGCTGCCTTCACCATCAGCAGGGTCGACAAAATCGACTTGGATTTCAGCAGCAGGGAACGTCACTCCATCAAGCTCAAACTCCCCTGTTTCTTGAACGAAACCATTTACGATTGGCACATGAATCAATATGGTTTTGCCAATATTTACCTGCCATACGCGAACAGTAACGATGCCGTTTTCGGGAATACGATCTTCGTCGATCAACCCTGCATGAATGGCGAAAGGCCCGACTGCGGCAGAAAGGTTGCCACAGTTACCACTCCAATCGACAAACGGCTTATCTATCGATACTTGTCCGAACAGGTAATCAACGTCGTGATCGACTCGCTGACTGCGCGACACAATCACAGTTTTACTGGTGCTGGAAGTTGCGCCGCCCATGCCATCAATTTGTTTAGCATACGGGTCTGGGCTACCAATCACACGAAGTAGCAGTTTGTCTCTTGCCTCACCCGCGACTTGCGCTGGCTGTGGCAAGTCTTCAAGGTTGAAGAACACGCCTTTGCTCGTACCGCCGCGCATGTAAGTCGCCGGGACTTTGATTTGGCTTTGCATCTTGCTATCCATATCTTGCTCCGTTATTGCGCTATCTATTGCGAGAGGAAATCTTGAGCAAAGCGCTGTAACACACCGCCCGCTTTGTACACATGAACTTCATCTTCGGTATCGAGTCGACAAGTCACCGGCACATCAACCTTGTCGCCATTTGCACGAGTAATCACCAACGCCAAATCAGCACCAGGAGTGATATCGCCGATAACGTCATACAATTCAGTGCCATCTAATTCGAGTGTTTTTCGGTTCACGCCATCTTTAAATTGCAGAGGAAGTACGCCCATGCCAACTAAATTGGTACGGTGAATGCGCTCAAAACCTTCAGCTACAATGGCTTCGACACCCGCCAAGCGAACGCCTTTCGCCGCCCAATCTCGCGACGATCCTTGACCATAATCCGCGCCTGCGACCACGATAAGTGGCTGCTTACGATTCATGTAAGTCTCAATCGCTTCCCACATGCGCGTCACTTTGCCTTCAGGTTCGACTCTCGCCAGCGATCCTTGCACTACTTCGCCATTTTCCTTGACCATTTCATTGAACAACTTCGGGTTAGCGAAAGTAGCGCGCTGCGCGGTTAAGTGATCACCTCGGTGAGTCGCGTATGAGTTGAAATCTTCTTCTGGCACGCCCATCTTCGCGAGGTATTCGCCTGCGGCGCTGCTTGCCAAAATTGCGTTCGATGGCGACAAATGGTCGGTCGTAATGTTATCGCCTAAAACGGCAAGAGGACGCATTGAAGACAGAGTTCGCTCACCAGCAGGTGCTCCCTCCCCCTCTTTTTGCCAGTAGGGAGGTCTTCGGATATACGTACTCATCGGACGCCAATCGTAGAGCGGATTCGGATTGCGAGCCTCATCATTCAGTTTGAACATTTGAATGTAGACTTGATTAAATTGCTCAGGCTTAACGTATTCACCCACCACAGCATCAATTTCTTCATCCGTTGGCCACAAGTCGTTGAGATAAACCGGCTTGCCGTCTTTGTCTGTTCCTAAAGAGTCACGTTCGATATCAAAACGAATCGTACCGGCTAACGCGTAAGCAACGACCAAAGGTGGCGATGCTAAGAATGCTTGTTTTGCATAAGGATGAATTCGACCATCAAAGTTGCGATTCCCAGAAAGTACCGCCGTTGAATACAGATCTCGGTCGATGATTTCTTGTTGGATTTTCGGGTCAAGTGCACCACTCATACCGTTACAGGTTGTACACGCATAAGCCACGATACCAAAACCAAGCTTTTCTAGTTCAGGGAGTAAATCAGACTCTTCCAAGTAGAGTCGAGCCACTTTAGAGCCCGGCGCAAATGAAGATTTCACCCAAGGCTTGCGCACCAATCCAAGCGCATTCGCTTTCTTAGCAACCAGACCTGCTGCCACAACGTTTCTTGGGTTACTGGTGTTGGTACAAGAAGTAATTGCCGCGATGATCACCGCGCCGTCTGGAAGTTCGCCGTCTTTCTCTTGCCATTCACCAGAAACGCCACGCTCAGCAAGCTCTGAGGTAGGTAAACGACGATGAGGATTTGATGGACCTGCCAAATTGCGACCAACTTGGGACAAGTCAAACTCAAGTACGCGTTCGTAAACGGCTGTGTCTAAATCATCCGCCCATAGACCGGTTTGCTTGGCGTACTTCTCGACCAAGTCGACCTGCTGTTCATCACGACCTGTCAGTTTGAGGTAGTTAATGGTCTGCTCATCAATGTAGAACATCCCAGCGGTCGCACCGTATTCTGGTGTCATGTTTGAGATGGTCGCGCGGTCGCCGATGGTTAGGTCTCGCGCCCCTTCGCCAAAGAATTCAAGATAGGATGAAACCACGCGTTCATTTCGCAGAAACTCGGTAATCGCCAGCACGATATCGGTGGCGGTAATACCCGGTTGACGTTTACCAGTGAGCTTCACGCCAACAATGTCTGGCAGACGCATCATCGACGGGCGACCAAGCATAACCGTCTCCGCCTCTAAACCGCCGACACCAATCGCAATAACGCCAAGTGAATCAACGTGGGGGGTGTGACTGTCCGTGCCGACACAGGTATCTGGGTAAGCAATGCCTTGCTTGGCTTGCACAACCGGAGACATCTTCTCCAAGTTGATTTGGTGCATGATGCCGTTACCCGCAGGAATAACACTGACGTTCTCAAACGCCGTCTTACACCACTCGATAAAGTGGAATCGGTCTTCGTTTCTGCGCTCTTCTATCGCGCGGTTTTTCTCAAACGCCTCTGGGTCAAAGCCTGCGTGTTCAACCGCCAATGAATGGTCAACAATCAATTGCGTTTCAACCACTGGGTTTACTTTCGCTGGGTCACCGCCTTGTTCGGCAATCGCATCGCGCAGACCCGCGAGGTCGACTAATGCGGTTTGTCCAAGGATGTCATGACAAACCACACGCGCCGGATACCAAGGAAAATCGAGGTCACGCTTGCGTTCTATCAACTGTTTTAAGCTATCAGTGAGCGTATTTGGGTCACAGCGACGAACCAACTGCTCGGCTAAAACGCGTGAGGTGTATGGGAGCTTTTCATAGGCTCCAGGAGAAATATCGTTAACAGCTTCTCGGGTATCAAAATAATCGAGTTGGGTTCCCGGGAGCGGCTTTCGATATTGAGTATTTATATTTGTGGTGATGCTCATGGGCTTGCTTCCGCTTTAGTGTACATCTTGTGCCTGAACGCACCGCGATACTGTTTTTGAAATGAATTCGCAGTGAAAGAGACGCCCCTTGTGAATACCATGCAAGACAAAACTCACAAAGAGGCGTCACGCGCTAGCGTTGTTCGATTGGCACCCAGTCTTGATGATCCGGTCCGGTATAATCCGCACTTGGGCGAATAATTCGGTTGTTCGCGCGTTGTTCATAGACGTGCGCCGCCCAACCTGTCAGTCGACTCATCACAAAGATTGGAGTAAACAATTTGGTTGGAATATCCATGAAGTGGTAAGCCGAAGCATGGAAGAAGTCGGCATTGCAGAACAGCCCTTTCTCGCGCTTCATGACAGATTCCACGCGCTCAGAAACCGCGTAAAGATGCGTGTCACCCACCTCTTTCGATAACGCTTCTGACCAACGCTTGATCAGTGCATTACGAGGATCACTTTCGCGATAAATCGCGTGACCAAAGCCCATGATTTTGTCTTTGTTCTCTAGCATCTGCAGAATATTGGCTTCTGCTTCATCTGGCGTTTTCCAACCTTGAATCATCTCCATCGCTGCTTCGTTTGCACCGCCATGAAGTGGACCACGCAACGTACCGATAGCAGCCGTGATGCAAGAATGAAGATCAGAAAGCGTAGAAGCACATACACGCGCCGCAAATGTTGAGGCATTGAACTCATGCTCTGCATAAAGAATCAAAGAACAGTGCATCACCTTTTTGTGGGTTTCGCTTGGTGCTTTATCGGTAAGCAGTTTTAGGAAGTAGCCGCCAATGCAGTCTTCACTGTTATCGTGCGTTTTGATTCGCACGCCATCGTGACTGAAGCGATACCAGTAACAGATGATCGCAGGGAATAGCGCCAGCATTCGCTCAGTAGCATACAGCTGTTGCTCAAAGTCCATTTCTTGTTCTAAGTTACCCAGCATAGAGCAGCCTGTGCGCATGACATCCATCGGATGAGCATCAGCAGGAATCAGCTCTAACGCCTGCTTAAGCTCCGCTGGTAAGCCACGTAGGCTCAGTAGATGTGTCTTGTAGGCGTCTAGCTCTTGTTGATTAGGTAAGTGACCGCGTAACAGCAAATGCGCCACTTCTTCAAATTGAGCATGATTTGCCAAGTCCGTAATATCGTAACCACGATACGTTAGGCCTGTCCCCGTTTTACCGACAGTGCATAAAGCTGTGCTTCCAGCGCTTTGACCGCGTAGACCTGCGCCACCTATCTCAGCTTTCTTTTCTACAGAATGAGGCATTGTTGAACTCCTTTTCTGTCTGATTTGGCTCTCTTAATGGGCTCTTTTGAATCAGACAATTTTCACGTTATTGGATTAGAGATTCTTAAATAGTAGTTGTCTTGGGCTTCCGTTTGTTTCTTAGTTGACCTTATTTACCTTCGGAGAACAGCTTGTCTAACTTATTCTCGTAGTCGTGGTAATTAAGGTGCTCATACAGCTCTTTTCGTGTCTGCATTGAATCAAGCAACGCTTCTTGGTTGCCAACTTCTAGCAAGTGTTTGTAAACCATCTCGGCAGCTTTGTTCATCGCACGGAATGCGCTCAATGGGTACAAAACCATATCCACGTTGGATTGGGCTAACTCTTCACAGCCGTATAGTGGCGTTTGTCCAAACTCAGTAATGTTGGCAAGAATCGGCACGTGCTTCCCTGTCGCGTCTTCGAGCGCTGCCGAGAACTGTTGATATTGGTCTAGCTGATTCATTGCCTCTGGGAAGATCATATCTGCGCCCGCTTCCACACATGCAATCGCACGTTCAATCGCACTGTCCATGCCTTCAACCGCTAACGCATCAGTACGAGCCATAATGACAAAGCTCTCGTCATTACGTGCATCCACCGCCGCTTTCACTCGGTCGACCATTTCTTGTTGGCTAACAATCGCTTTGTTCGGACGATGGCCACAACGCTTCTGCGCCACTTGGTCTTCCATGTGCACTGCCGCCGCACCCGCTTTTTCCATCGCTTTGATAGTGCGTGCAATGTTAAAAGCACCACCAAAGCCCGTATCGATATCAACCAATAAAGGCAAATCACACGCGTTGGTTATGCGGTCTACGTCCACCAAAACATCGTTCAATGTTGTGATGCCAAGATCTGGCAAACCGTAAGATGCATTGGCGATGCCGCCACCCGACAAATAGATAGCTTGGTGACCCAAGTTTTTCGCCATCATGGCGCAGTATGGGTTAATGGTGCCGACGATCTGCAGCGGGTTGTTTTGCTCTATGGCGAGTCTGAACTTCGCCCCCGGAGATAAGCTCATGACAATTTCCTTCTAGTCTTGTTCTCTATCTTTACTTTCAGAATGTAAAATCTGTAATTCGATAAGTTTTCGGCTGCCTGAGATGTGTCTTCTCATCAGCATTTCTGCCAACTCTTCATCACGGTTGCGAATCGCTTGCAGAATGAATTTGTGTTCATTGAGTGCTTCGTTGGGACGAGATTGCGCTCGTGGTGATTGGTAACGATACATGCGTAACAAGTGATACAGTTCGTCGCAAAGCAAAGAGATAAGCTTGCTGTTTCGGCTCGCTTGAATGATTCGATAATGGAAGTCGAAGTCACCATGCTGGTGGAAGTAAGACGCCCCTTCAACTTCATCGATGTGTTTGGAATGTGTCGACAATAGCATTTCCAAACTCAGTAATTCTTCTTGAGTGATATAGCGAGCCGCGAGCCTTGCTGCCATGCCTTCTAATGCCTCGCGGACTGAATATAATTCGATGAGCTTTTCTGGAGAGAAAGTAATAACGCGAGCACCAACATGCGGAATGCGCTCAATCAACCCAAGCCCTTCAAGACGCATCATAGCCTCACGTAGAGGACCTCTACTCACTTGATATTTCTTGGCTAATTCAGGCTCTGAGATTTTACTGCCCGGTTCAATTTCACCACTCACGATCGCTTCCACTAACGATTCGGTCAGCGATTCAGATTTAGTGTGTTCCTTCTCAGAGACAATCACTTTATGACGAGTTTTCAATTCTGTATTCATATTCAAGGCATTCGTATTTAGAAATCAAAGTATCAACAATTTGTTAACTTGAATATAAAATAGACGATCAGATTGTCGACAATCAAGCAAATTGTCGACAATTTAGACTAAGGTATAGTGTTATTGAGAGATTTATGAGTGAAAAAACATTCAGTTCGATAAGATCAAGCTGAAATTGTCGACAATAAAAAACTAATAAATTCAGACAGTAAATAAAAATAGGGAGCACAATAGCTCCCTGTTTGGGTTCAATTTGGTAACTAACGGTCAGATTTGTCTAGTTGACCATTTTGTAGGTTAAGTCTTTTTCATCCAACAAGCCGGACTCAACAAGGTTTCTCTCCAACATCATATCTTGCAGTTGTTTGAGCGAGTTGATGTTGCCGTAACTACGACGGATCTGGTCAAACGCTTCTTCCAGTTGCGGTAGGTTTTGTGCATTCATCTGATCAGTCGTGGCTTCAGAAGCCGCCAAGAACCACTCCACATCCTTGGTGATCTCTTGCACTTGAATCAGGCTTTCACGCAATTTCGCTTGGTAATGCTCGACCTCTTTGATGGCAGAAAAGAACTCCGTCCATGCTTGCATGTTGTCGATAGCGGATGTAGAAGACATGGTGGTTTTGTTGAGCTTCACACGGGACTCATTGATCGCCTCTTTCAGCTTGAATAAACGCAAACTGAGTTCATCAGAACGCTTTGGCAGTAACTTAACTTCGTACTTCACCAATTTACGAATTGCATGAATGTGTTCATCACGCTTACGCGCCGAAAGCGCCAGGAACTCATGATCGACTTTTCCGACTGAGTTGGTTTTGAGTTGTTTGCGAGCAGATTCAATTTTTTTATTAAGAAGAGATTTTACGCCTTTCTTTGAGCCCTCTTCCCATGCTTTACGAGAAGCGGCTTTTAGCGCCGCACCGCCTGCGACTTCCAATAAAGCGGCACCTTCTTTCGAGCCTGGGAATGGGATCATCCCGATACCGGTTTTCACACCTTTTTGTGCAATATCCATCGCAACCATTTTCTTGTCACGTTTTACCCAGTTCTTTGCAGATTGGTATTTATTGCCGAATTTTCTCGCCCAACTTTTGTGATATGACTTACTGTCCTTTTCTACATTTTGCAAAAACTCTTTCGCCATCTTTTTTGCATTTTGACTCGCCATAAAGAACTCCTTTTCTTTTAATAAATCGAATAGCGAATAAGATCTAATACTGCTATTTTTTGAATAATTCGATTAATAATAGTATTTATATTTCAAAAATTTATTATTTAAAAGTTTAAGCATAAGGATATGCAATGGCTGATAAATACAGCAGTTCGGCTAGTTTGATGTCTGCAAAAGACTCAAGTAATCAAGAACATATCATAAGCAATGCAACAGTAAAGCAAGCCTTATCAGAGCCCTTTGAAATCAAAGCGATGCTGGTATCCAGTGGCTTTGACATGCAAGATCAGTTGGGGCAATTTCTTACGATAAACCGTTATTTCAACGAGTCTGGCAGTAATACACTCTATCGTACCTACAACGGAATTGTGACATTGATCCAACATTTAGGAATGGATTCAAATTTACAAAACCACCAATACGAAATAACACTTAAACCGTGGTTTTGGTTATTAAAACACACACATTCTTTCCGGGTTTATCAAAATCAATCCACACAAGAAATCGTCAGTGATATTTTCGACAACGCTGGTTTCAAAGGAAATTATAAAATATCCAGCATGCCTTCGACCAAGCGTGAATATTGTTTGCAATATAACGAATCAGATTTTGATTTCGTTTCTCGTCTGCTCGCTGAGGAAGGTGTTCATTATTATTTCGAGCATACGAGTGGTTCACACACCATGATTTTGCAAGATGCTCAAACCCCATTTGATAAAGCCAGCACAGCAAAGTTCGACATGAAAGAAACACCGACTGGCTCACTCCCTCTGATTGAAGATTGGTGCCCGACCGTTGCCTTTCATGGCTCGAGTATTGAGCTATCAAGCTACGATTATTCGCAGACGAAAGTCATCACCAGCGGCAGTAAAACCTCCAGCAATACCATTGCCAACAACACCAAACTCGCCAACACGCGTTACCCAACTTTAGGTATCAGCGGTGACATGACAGATCTCTCGAGCAATCTTGCCAAACGTCGAATTGAGTATATTGAGCAGGATTACCAAAGCGTCATTGCCAGCGCAAAACATGATCTCTTCGAGCTCGGTACTTACTTCTCGCTCTCAAGCCATCTAGACAAAGATCAACTTGGTGACTTTTCGGTCATGAGTATGGAAGTGGAATACACTGAAAGTGCACAGAGCAGCACCAGACTGAAACTGATTCCAAAAGATACTCCTCACTACCCGCAACCTCGCTCAAAACAAGTGGTTCAGGGTTTACAGAGCGCAGTCGTTGCTGGCTCAACCGCGGGTGATATTAATCAGGACGAACAAGGTCGCGTGCGTATTCAGTTCCAATGGGATACAGACGCAAGTGGCGACAAAACCAGTTGTTATGTTCGTGTCGCACAAATGCTTGCGGGAAGTGGTTACGGTGCTCAATTTGTGCCGCGAGCCGGGCAAGAGGTTCTGGTCTCTTTCATCGATGGCGACCCAGATAGACCAATCATCACGGGCAGCGTCTACAACAGCAAAAATGCCCCGCCATACGCAGAAGCCAATACAACAAAGTCTGGCATCAAAACCCAGCTTTCCGGTGAAAGCAATGAGCTCTACTTCGATGACAAAAAAGACAATGAATTACTTTACCTTCACGCAGCCAAAGACCTGACACAAGAAGTTGAAAACAACCAAACCGAAACCATCAAGGGTGAATTAAGCCAAACAGTCACCAAAGCGGTATCAGTGTCGACAGAAGACAACTACTCGCTGAGCGTAACCAAAGCATTAAGCGAAAAAGCCAAGTCGATTTCGATTGAAGCTGACGATTCTATCGAGCTCAAAGTTGGCTCAAGCAAAATTACCCTGTCCTCATCATCCATTGCCATTGAAGCAACCAATATCGACATCAAAGCGAGCAGCGCACTGAATTTGGAAGGGACCAACGTCACCAGCAAAGCCACTTCAGCCAACAAAGTTTCTGGCACCACGACCGCTCTTGAAGCAACCAGTGCAAACAGTATTTCTGGCTTGAGTATTTCCATCAAAGCGGACACCACGCTTTCTGCTGAAGGCTCTTTGAGTGCGGAGTTTAAATCGGGTCTCAAAGCGACATTTGATGGCGGCGTAATGGGTGAAGTGAAAGGCGCAATTGTAAAGGTTAACTAATGAAATATAAAAAGATTCCATACCAAACGGCTGGGCAAATACTACCGAGATTCAAAGCCAGTGACGAAGCAAAGGCACTGCTCGACGAAGAAACCAGCATCAACGATGCAATTCAATCGCTTACAGACAAAGAGCTCTACAACGATCTCGTTCAGTTTTTGACGCACGCTCTGCCCGTACGTGAGGCAATTTGGTGGGGAACGTTGTGTTTAAATCAACGCAATGAGGAATGGTCACCCCTTCAAAAACAAAGTGTCGAAACTTGCATGGCTTGGGTGCGTTCGCCCTCCGAAGAATTGCGCCGCAAAGCCGAACACCTCTCTCATCGATTAGAACTGAATTGTGGGCCATCTTGGCTTGCTCAAGCGGTATTTTGGAATGGTTCTGGCAGCATCGTTGCACCAGATATTCCACCCGTTATGCCTGATCCATTTCTGTATGCGAAAGCCACTGCGGGAGCGATCAATCACGCAGCCGCTTTGCCTCAATGGGACAAAACTAAACCTTACTATCAAGCCGCAATCGCCATGGCTTTGGATATCGCTGCAGGCGGTCAAGGCACTTCAGATAACCAATCACAAACTGCAGTGCAAGGAGAAGTATGATGACGTTACCTGCTGCTCGTATCACTGACATGCATGTATGCCCAATGCAGACACCGGCAACCCCACCAATTCCTCATGTTGGCGGACCAGTTACTGGTCCTGGGGCACCAACCGTACTGATTGGTAGCTTACCTGCTGCCACAGTGAGTGATGTTTGTGTATGCGTTGGAACCCCGGATTCTATCGCGATGGGAAGCACGACCGTGCTATTAAGTAATAAGCCTGCAGCCCGAATGGGAGACACGACGTCTCACGGAGGAAATATCGTTGCAGGAATGCCCACTATACTTATAGGGGGATAAAACCCCTTTATAAATCAGGGCATTATATTGATAGATGCATTCCTCCGACCAATTTTTTGGATCAATCTCTTAGTTTTTATTAAATGTTTAATTTACTTCAACTAATTTAGAAATCTCTCCTAGACTCAAATTTACCAACTATGAAACCAGAGGAATGGAATTTTCTCTGGCTTAATAAAAAAATAATTCATGGATTGAATATGGTTGATATTGATAGTCTTTTGGCACCGATCGCAGATGGATCGCCGAGTGGCGTCTATCTAAAACTCGATAGAAGTGCCTATCGAGCACTTAGAAACAGTTACAATGCCGCGCAATCATCGTTTCGCCAATTGGTGGAAACGCCCGATGCATCCAGTGATGAAGCCTTGCTTGAGAGTAATGATGAGAACTGGACGCAACTGCGTACCGCGACATACCACGCCCTCACCCAGTCGAGTAAAGACTTGGAGCTACTAGGTTGGTATATTACCAGTCAGTTGTTCACCGACGCTCCCTATCGCAACCTTGCCGACGCAACGCAAGTGCTTCTAAGCACCGTGGCGCAGTTTTGGGACTCGCTCAATCCATTCCTTCCTGAAGACAAACTAAAAAGCGCTGAAGAATCCGGCATCGCAAGAGAACGTGCTGAGTTCCGTATGAAGCCTTTGCTACAGCTTGTTGGCGAAACTCATGATACAACTGCCGTGTATATGCCTTTGCAGCTAATCGGCTTGATTGATGACATCACTTTTGCCGATTACCTACGTGCTGAGCGCAACGGTTCGCTTGGCGAAATCAAAACTAAAGCGCAAAACCTATTCAACGCTGACACGCAAGACACCTTAATGGATTTGGCGCAAACCTATCAAAATCTTGATGCTATAGAACAAGCCATCGCTCAACAGTGCCAACCCGTTAATGCAACTCCTATAAGTTTCAAATTCATCAAAGAAAACATCGCGGAGCTGATTAACGCGATCCGTTATCTCACTGAAGACAAGCTTTCTAAATGGCCGTTGGACGAAAAATTTAGGCTGTTAAAAGATGAACAACAAGCCGCTGAGTTAGAACTGCCAAGCGTAAACGCTGTTGAGCCGACTGATAATATATTGGAATCAGTTGCTCAAACAACGGGTCAAGCGAGTAAAGAAACGAGCCAAACGTCTTCTACTCAGCAAATCGATTCTGTGCCCCCCATTTCAACCACACAGACTCAACCCCTTATCCAAGCGCCTTCCGTTAGCATCGATGCTCAAGTACACAATCGCGACCACGCCTTTCATGAACTTAGAAAGCTCGCCGACTACTTCAAACAAACCGAGCCACACAGCCCTGTTCCGTTCTTGCTAGAGCGCGCAATTCGTTGGGGTTATCTGAGCTTACCAGAACTACTCCAAGAAATGACTGGTGGCAACAACCAAGTGCTCGACCATATCAATCAACTCACCGGAATGGACAACTTAGAACAAACCATTCTGAAAAAAATTCCTGAACCACAATCAGCGCCAGAGTCGGTTCCGACCGTACCAGCTGCAACTGAGGTTCAAACAGCCTCTAATGAGGAGTCTCAAAGTGCAACGTCAATTGAAACAACAACGTCAGAGCAAAGCGACACTCCAACTACAACCAACCAACCAGAAGTAAAAACTACTCAATCGTCGAGCGGTATTACCGATTTCGAGTGGTGAAGCAAAAAATGCTAATAAGCAAAGGAGAACCAAATGGCTTCTATTTACATGAGAATTGATGGCACTACACCAAAAGGTGCTGCAACGGTGGATAAGATCGGTGGCAAAGATGGATTTTTTGCTATTGATACAGTGAACTGGAGTGCCGTTCGTGGCGTTGGCATCGACGTCGGTAACGCGAACAACGCAGACCAAGGCATGGTCGCGCTAGGTGAAGTGAACATCACTCGTGGCTGTGATGGTGCAACGCCTTACCTAACAACGTTCCTATACGCGCCAGGTGGTGAAGGTAAAACCATCGAGATCGTGATGACTAAGCCAAACCGTGAAGGTTCTGGTGCAGATCCATACCTAATCCTGACACTGAGCGCAGCACGTATGTCGAGCTACAACATGGGCGCGTCGGATGGTCACCTACCAAATGAATCGTTCAGCCTGACATACACCGAGATTTCGAAAGCGTACTACATCGAAGGCGAAGGCGGCAAAATCGAGAAAGGTCCTGAAGTGGGCTT
Organism: Vibrio sp. LB10LO1; assembly: GCF_010092875.1. Taxonomy (NCBI): domain Bacteria; kingdom Pseudomonadati; phylum Pseudomonadota; class Gammaproteobacteria; order Vibrionales; family Vibrionaceae; genus Vibrio; species Vibrio sp. LB10LO1. Next base: position 200,843 of record NZ_JAADJW010000003.1, on the reverse strand, counting down.
TGACGCGACGACAGCGAAAGTTACTTCGACAGCTTCTTAATGGAATAAGGAGATACCATTATGGCACTGAACTCCCAACACAAGCGAGTGAGCAAAAACCGTGTAAGTATTACTTACGATGTCGAGACGAATGGCGCAGTAGAAACCAAAGAACTCCCTTTTGTGGTGGGAGTCGTCGGTGATTATTCGGGTCACAAGCAAGACAAAGAAGACGTGGAAGATCGTACCTTCTACAACGTCGACAAAGACAACTTCGACACTGTCATGAAACGCGTTGGTCCTGAATTATCACTCAAAGTGGACAACGTTTTAGTTAATGACGACAGCCAAATCGAAGCGAGTCTGAAGTTCTCATCAATGAAAGACTTCGAGCCTGAAGCCATCGTTGAGCAAGTTGAACCACTCAAGAAGCTTGTTGAGACTCGTAACCAACTCAAAATGCTGCTTTCAAAAGCGGACCGTTCTCGTGATCTAGAGAAGCTACTCAAGGAAGTGCTGCAAAATGCAGACACAATCAACGCCCTTTCCGATGAGCTAGGCATCCAGAAAGAAGGAGCAGAATAATGACGACGGAAGTTGAAAACCAACCACAAGCAGAAGCGGCTGAAGCTTCGCTGAGCTTTCTGGATCGTGCAATCGAAGCGACCACACAAACGCCAGCGGACACAACAAAAGAACTGTTCTCCGTGTTGGCAGAGCAAGCGCTAAGCGGCACGGTAACCTGGGACAAGAACGTCACCAAAACGATTGAAAACGCCATCGTAGAGATCGACAAAAAGCTTTCTAAACAGCTATCGAAAGTCATGCAAGAAAATGACTTCCAAAAGCTAGAAGGTTCATGGCGTGGTCTACAAAAACTGGTTAAAGAGAGCGACCTAGGACGTTCACTGAAAATCAAAATGGTCGACTACACCAAAGACGAGCTGCTTGATCAATTTGAAGATGCGCCTGCCATCGACCGTAGCCCACTGTTTAACGCGGTATACCAAGGCGAATACGGCACAGCAGGTGGTGAACCATACGGCACCTTCATCGGTGATTACGAGTTCAGCGCAAAAGATGAAGACGTCGCCCTACTACGCTACATGGGTGAAGTAGCCGCTGCGTGTCACGCTCCGTTCATTGCCGCAGCAAACGCAGAAATGTTTGAGTTCAATGACTTCACTACCTTCGAAGAAGGCAAACCTGTCGCGGCTGGTTTTGATTCTCCAGCTTATGCAGCATGGAACTCGTTCCGTGAAAGTGACGACGCGCGCTACGTAACGCTAACACTACCTCGCACACTGGCTCGCCTTCCTTACGGTGAGAAAGGTCTTGGCACCAAGCTGTTTAGCTACGAAGAGTTAAACACAGACCAAGATGGCAACCCGAACCCATCAAGCAATGATGAGTTGGTTTGGTCAAATGCGGCTTACGAGTTGGGTCTGAAAATGACGCAAGCGTTCACTGCGTACGGTTGGTGTACAGCGATTCGCGGTCTGGATAACGGTGGTAAAGTAGAAAACCTACCAAACCTAACGTACAAGACCGAAGCTGGCGACTTGGTTCAGCAATGTCCGACAGAAGTAAACCTAACCGACGAACGCGAGAAAGAGTTAAGTGACCTAGGCTTCTTGCCACTGGTTCACTACAAGAACTCAAACTACGGTGTGTTCATCGGCGGTCAAACAACGCAGCAACCGAAGACGTACACAGATCCAGATGCAACAGCAAACGCAGCCATTTCAGCGCGTCTTCCTTACATCATGGCAAGTGGTCGCATCGCTCACTACTTGAAAGTCATGGGTCGCGACAAGCTAGGTTCAAACCTAGAAGCGCCAGACATTCAACGTGAACTTCAACTGTGGATCGATCAATACACCAACGCAGGTGCAATTGGTAACGATCAACGAGCGAAAACGCCATTGGCAGAGTCTCGCATTGAAGTGGTTGAACAACCGGGTAAACCGGGCGCGTATTCAGCCGTTGCTCACCTAAGACCTTGGCTACAACTTGAAGAACTGACTACGTCGGTTCGCATGGTAGCGAAGATCCCAGGTTAAGCACGATAAAGCTTGGTCGAGGTAGGATGCTTCGACCAAGCCAATTCGATTTAGGTCACAAGGATAGTATGAGTAAGATTTATCACTCAGGTTGGCAGACCCAATTTATACAGCTAGACGATAAAGACAGCGACTTTTTACAAGAGGCGCTCTCTTTACTGTCTCAAGTGTCTCGCTCCGCGCTAGACAATTCAGATGCACTTATTACACATGTTTCACGCTTGATTGCAGAGATTGACAATAAGCTCTCGAAACAGATGGATGAGTTATTGCATCATCCAGAATTTGAGGCACTGCAAACCAATTGGCTTGGGCTTCAAGGCTTAGCCACCCTGCCCGTTAATTACCAACGCACTCAACTCAAGCTTCTCAATATGAGTTGGGAGGAAGTGTCTTCCGACGTCAATCAAGCCTACAGCACCAAAACGTCCGAGTTATATAACAAGATCGGCAACCAAGAGTTAAACACCTTAGGCGGACATCCATTCGGTTGCTTGCTGTTCACACAACCTATCGCGGCAGATATGGATTTCGAATCCGACTACGATGATTTGTTCACCGTAGAACTATTGAGCCGCTTAGGTGAAGCAACGTTATGCCCAATGCTATTTGCTCCTAATCGCGATTTCTTTGTCGAATCCGGCGCAGACTGGCTGTCTGATATCAACCGAATCGAGAAGATCCTCGCCAGCCCTGATTACCAATCGTGGCAGTCTTTACGCAGTAAGTCCTCTTCGCGTTTTGTCGGTTTAGTGATGCCAGAAATGTGCATGCGTACACGTTATCAAAACGCCAAAGTGGGATTCATCTACAACGAGAAACAAAACGGACTTTGGGGCAATGCGGGCTTTGCGTTTGTATCCACCATTATGCGAGAACATCAACGTGTGAGTTGGTTTGGCTTCTTGAAATCTCGCTGGAACGACAACAACCAAGGTGCCGTGGTCAATCAAAACCAAAGCGATAGCCATTTTCTGATTCAACCACAAACCAAAGTGACCTTGTTTGGGCAACTGTCGACCTTCTACAGTCGCAGCGGTTTTATCCCTCTTACTAAGAGTCCTTTGAGCGACAAGTTTTACTTCAATGGTAACAATTCGATTTGGCACAACAGCGAGTCTGATAACGAGAAAGTCCTCACTCAAATCCAAACCTCGTTGATGTCTTGCCGCATTGCACATTATCTCAAAGTACAAGTGAGAGAGATGATTGGCAGCTTCAAAACAGCGGCTGAGTGTGAGTTGTTCCTCTCTCAGTGGGTTGAAAAATTCTCTAGTAACGTCGCGTACGCCAACGAAGAAACCCTATCAAAATACCCATTGAGTTTTGCAAAGATCAGCGTGTGCGACTCTGATCATCATCCGGGCAATTTCGTCTGTACTTTGCGCATCGTACCGCAGTATCAATACGACCATTTCAGCGGCGAAGTGGTGCTGACAACAGAATTGGATGAGGTGGCGTAATGAGTTTTTGGCGTACCTTTGTGCAAACTGCCCCTACCACTCGTCGAGATGATATCGAGGACATCAAATATCACCTCACTCGTCTGTTTGATTCGGAAGCGTCACTGATGAGCATTGATGATCGGTTAACCGAAGTGCAGCGCTCTAACTATCGTTTTGGCATCGAGGATGTGCACCTATTGAGTGCCAGTCTCGACCACCAGCAATTAGCCCTCAAACTAGAAAACTACATTCGACATTTCGAGCCTCGTCTTAGCCAAGTCATGGTTGAACTTGTTGAACGTAAAGCGGGAGAAAACACCATCGCGTTCAATATTGTCGCCAAAGCCAAAACGGCACAGGGCGAAAAAGAGCTGATTTTTGATTCCAAGATTTCATTAAGCGACATGACCACCGATATGAAGGAGGATTTGTATGAGTGATCCTCTACTGCGTTATTACGAACAAGAGCTGACTTTTGTCCGTCGAGCCCTCGGCCAATTTGGTTCTGAACATCCAGAACACGCACAACGTCTCAATATTCATCAGGGACAAATCGAAGACCCAAGTTTGGCTCGCTTATTGGATGGCGTGGCACTATTGAATGCCAACGTCGAAAAGCGTTTATCTGAGCAAATCCCTGAAGTTGTCGAAGGATTACTTGGTGTACTCTACCCAAGTTACATTCAAACGGTACCGAGTGTAGCGTATCTAGAAATGAGCACAGACGCACCTTCCACAGACAGCACGACGCTTCCCAAAGGCACACGCTTTTCTTCCGAATCACAAGGCAAAACATGTTTGTTCACCACAACGGACGAGCTCAAAACTACACCATTTGCACTGATTGACACCAAGGCACGCAGCGCACCCTTTGACTTCAATCGCCCACAAGGTAGTGAACAAACTACCGCCGTTATTCAACTCACTCTGTCTACTGGCGATGATGATGTGCATTTCAGTCAATTAGCGTTAGAAGATCTCGACTTCTTCGTTCAAGGTTTCGAGAACAATGCGGATTCCTTGGTCGAACTGCTACTTAGTGAAGCGCGTGCAATATCGATTTCCGACATCAATGGTGAGAATCACGCTGTCTTAGCTGCCAATCAGCTCAAGAGCCGAATCAGCGATAAACAGTTTCAATTTCTGCCACAAAAAGGCAATCAATTTTCTGGCTACCATTTGATGAACGAATTTTTCTTCTTCAAAGAGAAACGTCAGTTCTTCCGTCTTAAAGGCTTTGGTGAAGCCTGTCAGCAACATGATTGCTCCACTGTGGTATTAAACCTGTTCATGCACTCTTTGCCGATGGAGTTTATCCGTCTTTTCGATAACCAAGTGTTTAAGCTCAATGTCGTGCCTGCGGTGAACTTATTCGAACAAACAGGCGAACCAACCAGCTATGACCAACGCAGCCTGACCATTCCGGTTAATGCCGACGCTCATACCGATAATGAAATTCAAGTGGTCGACATTTTGGATGTGTTTGAGATTACATCGAGCGGTCAAAAACTGCTGACACCACTGTTTAAAGACAGTTACCAAAGCGACCCACATTGTGATTACTGGCAAAGCCGAAAAGATTCCACAGGTGAACTGCGATTGGCGATCAGCTTAAATGCCAACCAAGAACTCGAATTCAACAAACTCTATGGCACTCGCCTTCTTTGTACTAATGGCAAACAAGCATGCACCATCAGTGGTGAGATGACATGTTTAGAGCCGATCGATTTACCCGGCGATTTTCATTCGCTCTACCCGCCGTCGGCTCCGATAGAACGTGAATCTGACGCCAATATGCACTGGCAATTTATCGGGCTTCTTAACAGTAACTTCTCGTCTCTGCTGCACTCAGAAGATCCTACTCAGCAGCTTAAGCAAATGCTGCAATTGTGCAGCCGCAATCAGTTAGTAAGCGATGAAATTCAGATGATTCAGTCAGTTAAAGTGCGCTCGCAAGTTTCATCGATGCGTATTCTAGGCAAGAACGTCTTCTCTCCGGGCACTGAGATTGAAATCACTCTCGATACGTCTGGCAACTATCTGACTTTCACCGATGTATTGAATCGCTTCTTCCAACAGTTCTGTAGTTTTGATCGCTACATTCAGCTCACAATTCGTCTCTATGGCAAAGATGGCATTGCGAGGCGTTATCCAAAAATCCACGGGAGCCAGCGCTCGATGTAGCGTGGAAGATAGATGATGTCGATGTCACTGATTAACGATTTGAAGGCTAACCCACATGAGTACGACTTTGCTCAAGCAATGCGATTGCTGATGCAAATGGCAAAACAGTCTGGACACAAGCTGAAGTTAGAGCTCAAAGCGGAAGCCATGCCTCATGGTGATGCCGACGATATTCAATACTTCTCGTTCAGTGACCACAGCGCCAAGGTTCGTATTGCGCAGCAAGCACTATCTGGTGCACAAGGGGTTATCCCAAACTACATCTATGAGGAATTGTTGTTTGCACTGCATAACGACGATCACGCACTCAAGGACTTTTTAGACGTATTCAATCAACGCCATTTTGAACTTGCCGCGCAGCTAGAACTCGCTCCTCACCTTTTGGTGCAGAAGGAGCTGGCAAAAGAAAAAACCGATTTACTCAAACAACTGGCGAACCTGAAACACGAACACGGCGCGCTGTTCCAGTATTCGCTGTTGTTCGCTCAAGGGCATCGTAACTTAGAAACGTTAGAGCAGATTCTTAACGACTACTTCCCTTACCAAATCGATGTGTCGACTAAGAGCCATGAACGTCGTCAGTTACCCGCGAGTTCTCTTACCCGTTTGGGACAAAAAGACGACTACAACAGCGGAATCGGGCAAGGTTTCCTCATCGGGAAAACGTGCATGACTTACAACCAACATTTGGTGGTGAGTATCCAACCTGCCAACCGCAAAGAGCTGCATCAAATTCATCGAGATACTCAGTTGGCGAACCACATGCGCCAGCTCATTCAACATTATTTACGAGACGCCACGCCGATTTCTATTTATCTCAACGTTAAGCGTGCGTATCTCGAAAAACCAAGGCTGTCTGCTCAACCAGATCAAGCCGCAAAGTTGGGTGAAGTGGATTGCCTCGCCCCAGAACGTAAACCTACAGAGCGGATTCGGATTCTTCTGAAATAGCTAGGTAGACACCGCGACGACAAAGAAGGTTATCGCGCAAAAGACAAGGATAAGGTTATGACACAAGTAACGCTGACAAATTTAGTCGCCAAGTTATCGCCAGAATTAAAGCGCGCATTGGAAGCTTCTGCGGGTGCAGCTATGAACCAAGGCGTTGCCGCCATTGAGCCAGAACATTGGTTGCTCACGCTATTGAATCAGCAAGACGCACATTTAAAAACGCTGATTGAGAGTCAGAAGATCAACCAAGATCAACTTGCCAGTGAGCTAGCAAATCGCATCGAACGCCTACCAAAAGTGCAAGACAGCCAACCAACGCTTAGCCATGCACTGACTGAACTACTCAAAGACGCTTGGATGATTGCCTCCGTTAACTATGGACATGGTGAAATCATCAGTCTGCATCTCGTTCAAGCGCTGCTACAACAGAACGTCATGGGCGTATCGAGCAACAATCTCGAATCTCTACAAAACGTGTCGACCGAGTCCCTACAAGGTTTAATCAACAAAACGCCGGTGAAGCGAGCAACGCAACAAAGCACAGGTGAAGCAAGTTCAGCCGCAAACACCGCAAGCGCGAACGACGCATTAAGCAAGTACACCATCAACCTGACTCAACAAGCAATTGAAGGCAATATCGACCCGATTTCTGGGCGTAATTCTGAAGTGAGAAAAGCCATCGACATTCTTTGTCGTAAACGCCAGAACAACCCTATTTTTGTTGGTGAGCCGGGTGTGGGTAAAACCGCTGTCGTTGAAGGCTTAGCGCTGAGAATCGCAGCAGATGAAGTGCCAAGTGCGTTGCAAGGCGTTCAACTCCATTCGCTTGACTTAGGTTTATTACAAGCAGGAGCAAGCGTAAAAGGCGAATTTGAAAATCGCCTTAAAGACGTCATCAACGAAGTGAAAAACAGCGATGTGCCAATCATTGTATTTATTGATGAAGCACATACGCTTATCGGCGCTGGGGGTGCAGCAGGACAAAATGATGCTGCCAACTTATTGAAACCGGCTCTTGCGCGTGGTGAGTTCAAAACCATTGCCGCAACAACATGGGCAGAATACAAAAAGTACTTCGAGAAAGATCCTGCTTTGACCCGCCGTTTCCAAGTCGTCACGGTAGAAGAACCAAACGCAGAAGATGCCAAACAAATGCTGCGTGGCATTGCTGCTTCATTGCAAAAGCACCACGGCGCGTTTATCACTGAATCCGCGATCGATGCCGCGGTCAACCTATCTATCCGCTACTTACCTTCTCGCCAATTGCCAGATAAAGCGATCAGCCTACTCGATACCGCGAGTGCACGTATTGCTTTAACCCAAGGAGCAAAACCAGAAGTGATTGAAGCGTTGGAGCAAACCATTCGTTATCAACAAAACGAGCAGTCTGCTTTAGAGAAAGAGTTTGATTTGTTTGGCACAGGCGCAGAAGAAATTGCCGAATTGAAGCAAGAAATCACCACCAACCAATCTCAATTAGCGGGCTACCAAACGCGTTGGGAGCAAGAGATTACTTTGGTTGATGAGATTAAAGCGCTTCAACAAAGCATCACAGAAAGCGAAACACCAGACGAAGCTCAGCAAAGCCAGTTGAATGCCCTTCTCGACCAATTGCACGAGCTTCAAGGTGAAGAACCGTTAGTTAATGCGATGGTGGATGATGCGACTATTGCTCAAGTCATTTCCGGTTGGACAGGCATTCCTGTCGGCAACATGATGAGTGATGAAATCGCTCGCCTATTATCACTAGAATCTGAACTGGATAAACGCGTTATCGGTCAAAACGTGGCGAAGCAAGAGCTGGCAAAGGCGATTCGAATCTCACGCGCTGGCTTAACAGATAATCGCAAGCCAATCGGTGTGTTCTTGATGTGCGGTCCAAGTGGTGTCGGTAAAACGGAAACCGCTATGGCGCTCGCTGAGCAACTTTACGGAGGCAGCAACGATCTCACGGTTATCAACATGACCGAGTTTAAAGAAGAACACAAAATCTCAATGTTACTTGGCTCGCCTGCTGGCTATGTTGGCTTTGGTGAAGGTGGCGTATTAACCGAGGCGATTCGCCGCAATCCCTACTCTGTCTTGCTTTTGGATGAGATGGAAAAAGCGCACCCGGGCGTTCATGACCTCTTCTATCAAATCTTCGATAAAGGACATATCAAAGACAGCGAAGGTCGCACGGTGGATTTCAAAAACACCTTAATCATCATGACTTCTAACGCCGCTGACCAAGCGATTTGCGATGTGTGTGATGAAAACGCCGAACGCATCAGCAACGATGAACTGCTTGAAGCGATTCGTCCCGATCTACAACGCTACTTCAAACCTGCGTTCTTAGGGCGTACCACCATCGTGCCTTATTACCCACTCAACGATGATGAGTTGGCGAAGATCACCGAAATCGCGCTAAACCGCATTCGTAAAAAACTGGCAGAACAGTATCAAGCGAGCTTTACGTGGGATGCAGGTTTTGTGGATTTGGTTGTCAGCAAAAACACCGACCCTACGACAGGTGGTCGCGCGGTTGAGCAAATCATTAACCGCTCTTTGATGCCAAAGTTGGCAGAAGAATGCATCGCGCGCCTGAGCACACAACAACCGATTAGCCAAGTGACGGTGACCGCAGCATCGACGCCACAGGGCTTTGAACTGGATATTCAGTAGTAACGAATCATGATGTTTAGAAGCGTACATTCACCCCATCTCGTCACCACCTCGATTCTTGTTCAAGAGGCGGCGGTCAGCTGTGGGGTGAGCTTTTTCCGCAAAATAACCAAGCTGGTTTCATCGCTGTTTATTTTGCTTGGCGCCCTTTTCTCATTTGAAGCTTGGGCGCAAGTTTGGATTGGTCCCGACCGATTACTGCTTGCGACCCACAAATGGGCACCGTACCAAACTCACCAGAATCAAAACATGGATGGTTTTGCACTCAATCGCGTCAAATGCGCGCTGGGCGAAATGGGACAACCTTACCAACTGACCATGACGGAATGGTCTGACGCACAGCTCCACGTGCACAGTGGTCAACAACATGGCTTTTTCGTCTCGCCGAAAACCAGAGAACACGACAGCTACGCAACCTTGTCTGCTCCTATTACCGAGCAAAAGTTGCGTTGGTATTTTGGTCCCGGTGTAGAGCCTAAGCTTGATGATTTGTCAAAGTTGAACCTTAAGTTCTCGGCAGAATTTGGCTCAAGCACATGGTTTTGGCTGAAACGTAATGGATACAACGTCGTTAAGCAGCCACGAGATGCTAAGGTTTTACTAAGGCTTTTAAAACAAAGAGAAATTGACGTCGCACTGGAAGATGAGCGAGTGTTCCACACGGAAATAAGCCAAGCCTCTCTTCCAAGCGATTACTTCTACTCTCAAGTATTCGAAACCAAGCCCATGGGCGTGTATTTCTCTAACCGCTTTTTGGACAAATATTCTGGTTTCTTAACCGCTTTCAACACAGCGTTGGCTAAATGCGAGGGATAACAAGTGGCGATCAGCATACATTTGATTTCTGTACCCTCTGAAGAGGTGGTGACTTCAAGAGTCATCTATCTGCCCGAGTCTGGCGGGCAGTTTGGGCGTTCAGCTTCTTGTGAAGTGGCATTGCCCGATCAATCAAAACGCATTTCGCGTATTCATGGACAAATTCGTCTCACAGAAACAGGTTATTTGGTGAAGAGTACCGGTAAGAACCCGGCTCGCCTCAACGATAAAGCCATGGTGAGAGATAAAGATTACCCACTCAACGATGGCGACATTTTGAAGATCGAAAGCTATTCGATGTTGGTATCAACACTCACGTCGAACAAAGCGCCTGTTGAAGAGCAGCCTGAGGACCTCTTTGCGACCAAGTTCGACCTACAACTGGAAGACAATGTCGATTTTCTCGATGAAGGAGATATCGTCGAACCCGTGAAATCGGAAGTTCATTACTCTCACCAAAATGTAATGAGCGATGATCCCTTCTCCTCCGACCCGTTTGAAGACATCGACGATGACGAACTGGCGGACCACTTTGAAGTGGATGAAGTGTCGAAACAGCAGCAAGCAATGGAGCGTTCCACGGAGATTGAGTATCTTCCGGGCGACCACCTTCCATCATCAGAGCTGGAAGCCTCCATCGAAAAGCTGATTACGATTACCGAGAAGAATCAACAATACCTTCGCAACCCACCGCTTGCACATGATGCTTTGTTTGATGCCTTGGATAAAACACTCGACCAGTTCCTCAATGAGTTCGCTCCGAACCAACTAGAGAATCAATTTAGCGAATTTGTGTCTGGCGGACTGTTCAGTAGCAAAGACAAGAAGTATTGGAAAATTTACCGCAAGCACTTCCAACATCGACAAGACAACGGTGATTTTCGTCGCCAGTTCAAAGCGATGTTTATGGAAAATATGCAAAAGCAAAGCGAGGAAAGCTGATGAAGATTTGGCTTAGTTTACTCGCTTTCGCTTTGGTGGGATGTTCATCTGACCCAACACCGGTTGTGACGCAATATCAATTGGCGGTGAGCGCCGAGAAGACGATTAACCCAAGTGTTAACAACAGTACTAATCCCGTGGTAGTGCGCTTGTATCAACTAACCGATGCCCAACAGTTTAAGCAATTGCCGTTTATCGATTTGTACAACGATGACGTGAGCCTATTAGGCGCAAACTTGGTGTCGAAACAAATGCTTCCCGTGGTGATGCCAGACAGCAATAGTAAGCAAACCTTAGACATCAACAAGACCACTCAGTACATCGGCGTATTGGTGGAATTTGCCGAATATGACGCAAGCACGGCGACGGTAGTGACAACCACGCCTCAGGAAGAAGAACAATATATCCAGTTAAAGATCAGCGGTAACAAAGCAGCATTGCAAACCGTGACACCAGATTCGCCTTGGTGGGATGTTTTTTAACTCGATTCAGTAGATAGGGAAATCTCGTGGACGCATATAAAAAAGTCGTTTGGCAAGAAGGCATGTTCATTGCCCCGCAACACTTTCAACAACAAGACAGATACACACAAAACTACGTCAGACAAAACGTCGAAACGCTTGCTGGTTATGCCCCTTACTATGGTGTGACCGACTTGGTGATCAATCACGATCTACTTAAAATTGGCAAGCTTTCCGTCTCTTCTAGCGCGGGTTTGTTCCCAGATGGCACGCATTTCGAACTGAAACGCGAAGTTGCCAGAGATGTGCCGCACGGTACGATTGAGAAAATGGCTTACTTAGCACTGCCCGTCTCTCTGCAAGGCAATAATGATTACGCCAATGATGAATCGGAACAAAGCCGCTATCTCACACGCACCATCAATGTGTTTGATACTTCAACCTCTGAGAATGCCAGTGTTGAAGTGGACGTCGCACAGCTCAATATAGCGATTAAACTCGAAGGCGAAGACACTTCGGGCTTTACCCTGATTCCTTTCGCCAAAGTATTGGAATGCAGCGAAACGGGCGAAGTGATGCTAGACCGTTCCTTTATTCCTGCGTGTTTGCATTATGGTGCATCACAGTTATTGGTTGAGCGTTTGAAAGAGATTCATGCCCTCACCTCTAACCGTGCCTCCAGCTTGCTCAAACGTATTCAAGCCGGACAAGGGCAAAAGAGCCCACAGTCGATGATGCAAGATTACCTGTGGCTGCAAACACTCAACACTTGGCTTCCGTGGTTTGATTTATCTTTGTCGAATCCAAAGTTTCAAACCCATCAGCTTTATTTGGAGCTACGCAAGTTTGAAGCGCAAGTCATGGCATCCACACCCGCAATTCCAGAGCCTTGCCAACCGTTGGATTTCCATCGTCTTTACGATTGCTTTAATCCGCTTTTTTCGAATCTGCGCAATATGCTCACGCTGGTTCAACAAGACTCTGTGATTGAGTTTGCGTTTGACACTTCGTTGTTTGAACGACGCCGCTTGCTTCGCACCTTGGTAAAAGATGGTCACAACCTATCTGATCGCCGATTCGTTCTCAGTGTCCGTTCTAACATCAGCAGCACCGAGCTTAACGAATTGTTCCCTGCGGCAGCCAAACTCAGTAGCAATAACAAGATTGTCGAGATTGTGCGTAATGCCCTTTCTGGCGTACAACTGACGCCGCTTCCTGTTGCGCCAAGCGAACTGAAACCGATGCAAGGCACAGCGTATTTTGAAGTGGATACATCAGACCGCAATTGGTTAGAAATGATTGAAAACCGCGATGCACTGGCGCTGCACGTCGATACACGTGTTGGCGACCTAGAAGTGATGCTGTACGCACTGAGGTAGTAAGTTATGAACTATTTGGATGAAGATACCTTAGTTTGGGACAGCAGCGAAAATGACTTCGTGAGTAAAGATACCGACATGCCTGACGTAAAATGGCATTCGGTCAACGCTGCGCAAGCCAATATTGGGTTCTTACATCATTTCGATAAAGCCGAGAATCAGCTGATCAACATCAGTTCTGAGTTATTGGCTGTCACGCTCAAGATCAACACCTTGCCGGAGCCCGAAGACATCACCACGCTCAGACATCAACTGGTGGCTTATATTAATGAGATCAAAACCAAAGGCGCAGAGCTGACCTACCCAGTCGCCGTGATCGACAAGCTCTGTTTCCTGTATGCCGTGGTTTTGGATGAGTTGATTGTCTACACCGATTGGGGTGAAAAACGCGGATGGGAGAACAAAACCTTACTCAGTGAACTGTTTGGTATGCGCAACGGTGGTGAGCTTTTCTTTACTGTGGCAGAGAAAGCAGCGCGCCAACCGCACAAGCTGATCGACTTATTAGAAGTGGTTTATCTGTTTCTCAATATCGGGTTTAAAGGTCAGTACCGCGAAACGGGCAGCGAACAGCTAAAGAGCTTTACCTACCGTCTAGAACAGATTTTAAGTCAGTACCGACAAGCCGGTGGAATCTATTGTCATACTAAGGTTTCCGTGCCTAAAACACGTAAACCAACGCGCAAAAAACGTTACCTTGTCACCACACTATTTTTCCTAACTATCATTGGCTTGAGCGTTGCGCTCACCTATTTCTGGTACAACAAAACCAAACCACAGCGGGCACGAGATTTTGTCCAGCTTGGTGAGTACAGCCAACGCTATATTGAATCTGGTCGTGCGGAAGATATCGTTTATGTCAGCACTGACGACGATTTAAAAGGCAATAAAATTGCGGTAAACACCACTCAACCACCTCGTCCAGTCCCGAGCCAACCAAAAGCCGTGACGCCACGAGCGATAACTTCGGCGCCAGAGACGAAGAACGCTACAGCAACGAGTCCTACAGCAGACACTGATTGGCTAGTGCAACTTGCGACCTTCTCCAATCTTAAAAACGCCGAGAAATTTATCGCCCAACTGCCGACATCCAACTATCAACCCGTCGCGGATAACATCAATTCATACGTTCGCGTCATTGTTCGATGTGACAACTCAGAACAAGCTAAAACCATCAATAACTGGTATCGAGAGAATGCCAACGTCAACGGCTTAGTGGTGCATAACAAAAACAAACAAAGCGAGGTTGAGTCACGATGACGCAAGACAACCCAAGTACATCGACAAGAAAAAAGGCAATCATTTGGAGCCTTGTTACCCTTCTGCTTCTGGCAATCTTAGGCGGCTTACTGACTTGGTTTGTTGCGTATCCTGATTTCTTATGGACAGGCGTCATCACGACAACCATTGTGGCACTTCTGTCTGCTGGGCTTTGCTTTTGGTTAATCAACCGCAAGGTGAAAAAGAGTCTTGAGCAAGACCAAGAACGTGCACTAATTATCAAACGCTCCAAGTTACTCGCCTTCCACTTCAAGAAAATGCTCGGCGTACAAAAACGTAAAAAGCGCTTAACCAGCCGTTACGATCAGCCGATTTACCTGTTACTCAGTAACAACCCGAGCAAAGACAAAAGCATCATCACGCAGATGGGTTACGAAGCTTATAAGGTGGATGACTTTGGTAACGACATTGAGTTTCCGATTCTATTTTGGCTCAGTGAACACTCAGTTCTGATTTCCATCAGCATGGGCGAAGATCAACAACCGCTTTACTTAAAAACACTGTGCCAGTGCCTAAATAAATGGCGTCCGAGACAAGCGATTAACGGCTTGTTGCTCACCACAGAAATTGAACAGTTAGTTGGCAATAGTGAAACCCTTTCACAAAAAGCTGACCAATTGAAATCGCAAATCAAAGCATTCAATCGTTCATTTGGTTTGAACCTACCTGTCTACAATGTCCTAACCAACATGGGGCAAGTGAGCGATTTCTGTCAGTTCTTTTCTGCGTTTGATGAAGCGAGACGCAATGAAGTATTCGGCGCCACCAGCCCAGTGCAAAAACATGGTGGCATTGATGCCGATTGGTTCAATAACGAATACGACCACCTCATCGGTCAGTTAATCTCGAACATGAGCAATGCGTTGGGAGCGCAGCTTAACCAAGATTTCCGCAATGCCATTTGTGGTGCGCCATACCAATTTGGTCTGCTTAAACAGAATTTGTGGCACTTCTTACAGCGTTTGCATCGAGGTGACCAATACACAGATGGGCTCAACTTCCGCGGCTTCTACTTTACCCACAGTGGCAGTGATTTCGCACAGCATGATTTACTGGCGAACGTGGTCAATCAATCCCTCGGCAATGAGCAATATCAGCAACACCAACAAATGCCCGTTCAACAAACCTTATTTGCCCAGCATTTGATGTCTCATGTTGTGCTAAATGAAAACACTTTAGTCGGGGTTAACCGCCATAAAGAGAATTGGTTGTGGTTCAGCCAAACCGCCTACACTCTAATTTGGCTCGGTCTACTGATTGGTACACTGACGATACTCAAGCTCGACTTCGATTATCAAACCAATCGTGAAGCAAAAGCCGATGGCATGTTGGAGCGTTACAAAGAAGCGATCGCAGCACAGCCATACAGCAAAGAAGATTTGGTGGGCAACATTCCGAACCTGTACACCATGCATCGCATTTACGCGCTATATCAGGAGCCTGAACCTTGGTATACATTGCCATTCCTACCGAATGCGACCATCAAACCAGAAGTTGAAGCGGCTTATACCAAAGAGCTACAACAAGTTTTGCTCCCTTCTATGGCGCACACCATTGAGAATGACCTTTATGTGTATGTGAACTTGGAAGACCAAGCCAGAACGCTCGAATTGTTGAACGACTATCGACTGTTGTTTGA
Organism: Vibrio sp. LB10LO1; assembly: GCF_010092875.1. Lineage (NCBI taxonomy): Bacteria > Pseudomonadati > Pseudomonadota > Gammaproteobacteria > Vibrionales > Vibrionaceae > Vibrio > Vibrio sp. LB10LO1. Next base: position 185,039 of record NZ_JAADJW010000003.1, on the reverse strand, counting down.
TAAAAATCGCACCAACATTGAAGAGCTCAAAAGCTACTTCCTAGCAAACTTAGAGCACCAAGGCGAAGCGGACAAAACCAACGTTGCTCAGCTTAAAGTGCTGCTCGACGATGTGTTTAACCAGCACCTAGTGGCGACAACTGCCAATCAAGAGCTTGAAGGGTTGGCGAAGCAAGTCATCAATCAATCCAATATCGAGACGCTACTCTACCAACACATTTTGAACGATCATGCGTACGAGAAGCGCATCGACGTACGTAAAGAACTTGGTTCCAACTTCAACCAAATATACCAATTCAAACCTGGCTACGTGGGTTATTTCGTCCCTTATTTGTACACACCAACTGGCTTTAACGAGCTGGATCTTTCGGTGGAATCCCCTCTTCTTATCGAAGCGTTATCCGCTTATGAGGGCATCGCAGGGCAAGCGCCGAGTGCACTAGAGATGCACCGAATCAGCCACGATTTGAAACGCATGTACCAGAACGATTACATCAATTACTGGCGCGATTTTATTAACAGCATCGAGGTGAAAACCATTTCTGGTTCTGAGCAGTTGAATGCCAGCTTGAACGTGCTCAACAATGCCTCAAACAACCCAATGTCTATGCTGTTTACCACCATCAGTAACTACACTTCGGTTCTTCTACCAGAGCCAAAAGATGCGAAGAAGAAAACCGATGAGGAGATTGCTGACGCCGCGCAAGACAACGAGAAAAAGGAATCCGCTCGCCAAATCACACTGACGTTTAATGATTTCCACAAACAAGTGACGCCAGACGATCAGGGTAAGAAGCCAATAGATTCCGTTCTAGAAGGTTTCGCTAACACTGCCAAATGGCTTGATCAGTTCTACAAATCCAACACGCCAGACAAAGTGGCTTATGAAACGCTATCAGCCGGTTTAAAAGCGCAAAATCCAGTCGCACAGTTGGCGTCATTGACCGATTCCCAGCCACAGCTATCCGGTGAAGTGATTGACTATGTGACAGTGCAAACTAATGAGTTGGTAATGAGCTTGGCTCACCAATACCTTAATAGTATGTGGAACAGCGAAGTCTATCAGCCTTATGAAAACACCATCGCGGCTTTCTACCCGTTTAAGAAAAGTGCCAACAGCGACGCAAGTACAGCGGATGTCGCTGCCTTCTTTAAAACCGATGGCACATTGGACACCTTCTATCAAACCATGTTGAAAGGCTTCTCGACAGAGCAACGAGCACCGTTTATGTCTGGCTTACTGCCAAATACTGGCTTTGCGTTAGATCCTGCAATTTGGTTGATGTTTGATAAAGCCAAAGACATTCGCTCTGCCCTGTTTTTAGCAGACCCGAAAAACGTCGTGATTCAATTCCAGATGAAACCAACAGAAATGAGCTCGGCACTGACTGAGTTTTCCATTCGTGCTGAAAAACCGATTTTCACCTATCAGCACGGTCCGATGCTGTGGACACAACAAAGCTGGAAAGGCGATTCTGTCGCGCAAGATGCACTAACGGTGCGTCTACAAAAACAAGCAACGCCGATTGCCAATGAGCAGTTTAAAGGCAGCTGGGCATGGTTCCGCTTGATTGAGCCGCGCGTCACTTCAACCTCTTCGCAAAGTACCCAACTTGAGTTTGATTACAATGGCGATAAGGTTCGCTTAACGATTAAAACGCAAGGTCAGAACAATCCGTTCGTGCCGAATTTCTTTGCGGGCTTTGTGTTACCTGCGAGCATTTAGTGATGAATACGTTCGCCAATCAAACCCTGTTTAGAGCTTGTGGCGTTACTTATGTAGCGCCTTTGAGCGAAAACGTGTTTCAGTGCGAGCACAAACTTTATGGCACTGTGGTCATCAAGGTAGCGCGCAGCTTAGCGGAGAAGCGGGCTTTGATGGCGGAAGCGGATTTTCTATCCAAATACGCATCGGATTACTGGGCGAACTTTCATGGTTACGGCTCGCAAAACCACGCCGACTGGTTAATGAATCAATATCTGGAAGGCAAAACACTTAATGAGATAGAACCTGATTTATTACCTCAAGACTTGATAACCAAGCTTGAATTCGCTTTGCTAAACCTGCACAAAACGGGTTATCTGCATGGCGATATCAAGCCACATAACGTCATCGTGACGCCAAACAACCAAGTTCGGCTTATCGACTTTGGCAGTGTGATTCGAGTTGATGCTAAATACCGAGAGCATTCACATACAACCGTTAGCCGAGCCTATAGTGCGACCCGCCCCTCTCTGCGTATCGGTCAGGCAAGTAAGAACGATGATTTCTATGCCTTGGCAATGACCTTACTCAGCTGTCACGATCAACATCCCTTTGCCGGTCTCTCGTTACAAGAAGCGGCAGAACTGCTACCTACCCCAAGCAACATTGATTTACCAACGCGCTACCAAATTCTGATTCAAAAAGAGTGGCAACGAATGGGCCACTCTTTGAAGCTGTAGGGATTCAACGCTCTGAGCTCTCTGGCTTACGCGTCTGGTGATTTCGACTTCAGATACTTCTCAATATCCACCTCATCTACCTGTTCGGCCGGCATAAACTTGTTGGCATAGTCACGGTAAACCCCACTTTCTAAGAACAACAAGAACAAGTCCATATCCAAGTGTTCGTCTAGTGCCATCTTGTACATGATGTCGACCGCAACGCTTACTGGCTTGGCTTTCTTGTAAGGTCGATCCCCTGCGGTTAACGCTTCAAAAATATCCGCAATCACCAAGATGCGTTCTGGGGTGGATAAATCTTCTGCACTCAACCGACGCGGATAACCTGTGCCTTTCAACGTCTCATGGTGGGTTGAAGCGTAACGCGGCACGTTACTTAACTCCGGAGGGAATGGCAGTGCCCCGAGCATTTTGATGCCGCTGATCATATGCTCGTTAATTTTGAAACGGTCTTCTGGTGTTAACGTCCCGCGGGAAATCGTCAGGTTGTACACTTCACCCAAGTTATATTGATGCTCTGGAACTTGAACCTTAATGCCATGCTCCGGTGCACATTCCATTGGGCGAACGCGCTCGATAATATGGTCGGGCTTATCCGCCAAAAGATTTTCGACCACGGGCAGCGTCACGTCAGATTTTGGCTTAATCATTTCTTCAAATGGAGAAAGACCGAGATGATCATCGTAGTGACGCAACCAAGTTTGTTGAGCGATTTGTTTAATGCGCTCAATCTTCTCGTCACTCATGAACTCGCCACCCACATTGGCGTTGGCAACAAATCGGAAGTCTTCGTCCAATTGCGCAACTCGTTGGTCGAACTTGGCTTGCGCCTCTTCTTTTGACAGTTCACCAGTAGATATCGACTTCCACATTTCCACCTCAGCATCTCGCCTTAACACTTCGAAACGAGTGCGAATTTCATTGATGCGGTTGTAGTTGGCTTCTAACTTAGTGCCTTTATCAACGATGTGTTCTGGCGTGGTGATCTTGCCACAGTCATGTAACCAAGCCGCGATACGGAATTCACGTCGTTCATCGTCATTGTTGAATTTAAAGTCTTTGAACTTCCCGGTGTCGCACTTCTCTACTGCCTCTGCCAACATCAAGCCAATTTCTGGAACACGATTACAGTGCCCCGCAGTATAAGGAGACTTGTCATCGATCGCTTGTGCGATAAGGCGAATAAAGGCTTCAACAAACTCTTCTTGCTGTTGCTCGTGATGCTGAATCTCTTCCGTCATTTCACTGACAGAGTCGGACAAATCTGAGACTTCTTTGATACGCGTTTCTACTGGTACTAACTGGTCAAATTCTCGATTTTTGATTTTGATGGTTTCTTTTCGCAGCGCAACAATTGGGCGTACGATTGGCGAACCAACCCTCCACGCTAATGGGAAGAGAATCATCATCGCAAAAGCAGTAATGGCAATCGCTTTAGATAATCGACTTGTCACTGCATTAGTCACTACTTGGCCAGAAACGATCACAGCAAAGTAATCGCTCGTTCCACGAGTAGAATGCAACTTGGTGATATAGAGGAATCGACTCTCACCATCGATGGTCACTTTGTTCATTAAATCGTGTTTGTCTTTCTGAATCGCAGCCTCGTAGACCTCCGGATAAGGGACAAAACTCCCCCTCCATTGATGTGCCTTGAGCCATTTCTGTTGTAACGCTACTGTTTGCTCGGGTGAAATCGCTCCAATAGCTTGGTTGATAAGCTCAAGCACATCTTTATCTTTCTCCTTCATAAACAGAGAAAACTCCAACGGTGGTGCGTCGAGCAACCCGACATGAATATCGGTCAGCTTCACCAACCGCTTCATCTCAACCATGGTTAAGTAAGTGTCTACAAGGTACTGAATGTCCCCCATGTGCAGCGCTCGTTTTGCTAAATCGAGATTCGGCTGTTCGATAATATTCAGTGACGGATAGCGTTCAAGTAGCCATTCTTTCATGCCAAAACCCGCTACCACGCCAATACTGTCACCACCCAATTCCGTCAACGACTTAGGCATTAGATTGGTAGTTTTCGTCGCAATCGCAAGCTGCGCTATGAACAGAGGATCACTTTTGATACCTAACTCTGGCGGTGCGCCAAGCACAGGTTGGAGGATATCAATCTCTCCATTGCGATATTTCTTTTCCAACTCTCTTGAGCTGAAACCATTAACGAACTCTAACCTCATGCCCGTTTTCTGCGAAACCAGATTGAGTACGTCAATAGCATAACCACCTGGTTCGCCGCTCTGGGTGTAGTCGTAAGGTCCCCAATCGTTTTGATTCGAAACCACAAACTCGCGGTCATCTAACAAGGCTTTTTGCTGCTCACTTAATGCCAAAAGCGATGAATCAGGAATATCTACTTCGTGAAAAACGTTGATGCTGGACGCAACCACTTCACCACGATTGTTGAATATAAACGCTTCAACGCCATCATCCTTTTTCATCCCAAGTTCGGTTGCGCTGATCTTTTCACTCAGAGAAGAAAGCACCGTATCTACGCCAATAACGGCGCCTTTACTGCGCACAGAATAAGACTGCCCGGTGATTTTCAGATGTTGAAACAGATAAGGATCGGTTTTGTAAACGCTGTCTCTGGAGGCTCCAGCAAACCAAGGTCGGCGAGATGGATAAAAGTTACTTTTCTGTTCTGTTTGGCGGACAACCTCAAACGATTCCGAGTAATACATGGTTTGTCGCATTCGAGCCTCACCGTCACCTTTGATGGTGATGATGACCCAGCGCTCATTGGCGGTTGCACCTATCTTCCCTCTAACTTCTGGGGATGATTCCAAATTGATGACTTGAAAGAAATACTCGTTGTTATTGGCAAAATAGATACTGTAAAAAACGGGATTATCGATGAGCGCTTGAACGAACACTCGTTGGATTTCATCCACACTGAATTGCGTATCACTGAAGTCCGCTACACTGCGCAAGATACCCGCGCTGCTGGTCGCACTGGTATCTATCTGATGGATATGATTACTGACGTCTTTGGCTGTCATGGTTAAACGAGTCAGGATATGTTCTTCCGACATCTGTTTACCGAAGTAATACTGCATTCCGAGTCCAAGCAGCGCCGTCACCGCCGTAGCAATAACAAACAAACTTCCGACGGTGAATTTAATCGAAAATTTACGAGGGGTACCAGATTTAGTGTTCACGCGATAAAGCCCTCCGATGACCTAAACAACAAACTCAGCAACTCGCTTTATCAAAGCAACCTGAAGCATATACTTTTCAAGTCTAGTACATGTTTTTCATAGACTTGCATAATGCTTCGGCTTAAATCACATTTTCTCGAATATAAAAAGCGATACCGAAGTACCGCTTTGAGTCATACTGTGTTTGAGGTATCGCGTGCTAAGTCAGGTATTTTCCTATATCAACCTGATCAATTTGTTCTTCGGGCATGAATTTCTTAGCGTACTCAAGATAAACCCCACTCTCTAAGAACAGCAAAAACAAATCCATATCCAAATGCTCATCCAACGCCATTTTGTGCATGATGTCGATTGCCACGCTGACGGGCTTCGCTTTCTTATAAGGGCGGTCACCAGCGGTTAAGGCTTCGAAAATATCTGCGATCACCAAAATACGCTCTGGAACCGACAAATCATCCGCACTCAGTTTACGAGGATACCCCGTCCCTTTCAGCGTCTCGTGGTGAGTAGACGCATAGCGCGGCACATTACTTAGCTCTGGTGGGAACGGCAGTGCCTCAAGCATCTTAATCCCACTGATCATATGCTCATTAATTTTGAATCGATCTTCAGGCGTTAGCGTGCCACGAGAAATGGTTAGGTTATACACTTCCCCCATGTTGTACTGGTGCTCAGGAACCTGCATCTGAATACCATGTTCGGGGGTAAATTCTACAGGTCGAACACGCTCGATAATGTGTTCTGGTTTGTCATCCAATAACTTCTCTAGCACTGGTAGAGGCACATTTTGAACAGGTTTATTTCCCTCTTCCATCGGTGATAAGCCCAAGCGGTCATCAAAGTTACGCAACCACGTTTGCTCTGCGATTCGCTTAACGCGTGCGATCTTGTCTTCACTCATGAACTCACCACCAATGTTTGCATTGGCGATAAACTCAAAGTCATCGTTGAGCTGACGCACTTTTTCTTCAAACTCGGCTTTTGCGACGTCTTTGTCTACCTCGCCACGCAACAAGGTATTGAGGTATTCTATTTCTAAGTCTCTGCGTAACACTTCAAATCGAGTGCGAATTTCATTGATTCGGTTGTAGTTCGCCTCTAGCTTGGTGCCTTTATCAACGATGTGCTCAGGTGTGGTGATTTTTCCACAGTCGTGCAACCAAGCCGCGATACGGAACTCTCTTCGCTCAGCGTCATTTTGGAAGGCGAAGTTTTTGAATTTACCGCTTTGACATTTTTCAGCCGCTTCCGCCAGCATCATGCCGATTTCTGGCACTCGGTTACAATGCCCTGCGGTGTATGGTGACTTGTCATCGATCGCTTGTGCGATAAGGCGAATAAAGGCTTCAACAAACTCTTCCTGTTGCTTCTCGTGTGACTGAATCTCGGCCACCATTTCCATCATTGCATCTGAGAGTTCATCAATCTCTTTTACTCGCGTCGTCATCGGCCACACTTTATCGAAGCGACGAGCACGGATCTTTCGCGTTCTTGCTTTCAACGCGTAAATTGAGCGCGTCATTGGTGTACCAAGTCGCCAAGCAAGAGGGAAAAGACCTAACATGACCAGCGCAGTAAACAACAGCGAGTTAAACAAGCGCTTTGTTACTGCATCGGTGACAATTTCTTTTGGAATCACCACCGAAAAGTAGTCATCACCGCCGCTGGAACTTGAGATTGGCGTGACATAAACAAAGTAGTTTTGCCCTTCAATGCTTCGTCTCACCATGGTGTTGTAGTTAGACGTATCTTTCGACAGTTGAAATACTTCTGGGTATGGCACAAACGTTCCGCGCCAATGGTTTGATTCCAGCCATTTTTGCGTTAATGCTTCTCTTTGCTCCGGTGTAATCGACTCGATGGCAAGGTTAAGCACCTCTAACAAACCCGCGTGCTGCTGGTTAATGTAAAGGTGGTAAGGCACTGGCTTCGCATCCAGTTTTCTTACTGTGACGGTCGATGTTTTCTCCAAGCCATTGAGTTCATCCAACGTCAAATAGGTATCAACCAAATAAGGTATCTCGCCTTTCTCTAGCGCTTCTTTTGCATCACTTAGACTTTCAAATTCAACAATGTTCAGCTTAGGGTAGTTTTCTTGTAACCACTCCTTCATGCCAAACCCGCAAACAACGCCCACTTCATCAGTGAAATTCTCAAGAGAAATAGGAATGAAACGTTGGCTCTTCCCTGCTATCGCCAAGCCTGCGGTGTACATGGTTGCGCTTTGCTCGCCGTACTCAGGCACTTCTCCAGACACGGAATGAAGAACATCAATGGTGCCTCTCAAGTACTTTTTCGAAAGCGTGATCGATTCAAAACCATTGATAAAATCGAACTCTAAGCCGGTTTGCTGAGAGAGAATTCTCAACAAATCGACGGCATAACCTTGCGGTTCACCGGCTTGAGAAAAATCATAAGGTCCCCAGTCGTTTTGGTTCGAGACCAATAATGCGGGAGAGTTCATCACAAGCGCACGTTGAGGCTCAGTCAGCGTCAATGGTTCAGACGGTGGCACTTTGATATCGCGTTCTAGATCGATGTTCGACGCGATCACTTCGCCCTTGTGGTTGAAGATAAAAGACTCCGCCCCACTTTCTAAACTCATACCCAGCGCAGTTGAAGCGATTTTTGAGTTCAGTGTCGACAGTTCAATATCGATACCGATAACATCTTTACCACTGCGGATCGCATAGCTCTGACCCGTAACCTTCATATTTTTAAACAGATAAGGCTCGGTCTTATAGACGTTCGTTTCTGTCGCCCCGATAAACCATGGTCTGCGGGTAGGATAAAATGACGTTTTGCTCGCAACGGTTCGGTTCACATTAAAGTTGCTGTCCACGTATGACACGATCATTTGTCTATCCGGACCGATGCCAGTGGCTTTAGCGATGGCCCAGCGATCTACCGCATCGGCGCTCATCTTATCGCGAATCGTTACCGAGGTTTTGAGGTTTATGATTTGAAAGAAATCTTCATTCTCGCTACCCACATACAAGCTTTGAATGAACGGGTTTTCATCCAAAACTTGAGCAAACAAGGTGAGAATTTCTTTTTCAGAAAAGTTGTGGTCAGACATAGAAAGAAAGCTCTTGAGCATTCTTGTACTGCTGATCGCATTGCTATCGACTTGGTGAATGTATTCACTTACATCTGCCGCTGCAGAACTCAATTTTGAGATCACATGTTCCTGCGACATCTTCTGTCCAAAGTAATACTGCATGGTCATCGCAAATACTGCCGTTAGCACCGCAACCAGCATAAACATACCACTGACGATAAACTTGATTGAGTATTTACTATTTAGCTCAGTACTTTTACTCATTCGTCGTCCCAATATAATTACAAAGTACTAAAACTTCTGCTTTTACATAACCATTAACTATCAAAATACCAAACAACCTCGTATATAAGCTTAGACTTATCAAACGTAATATTTGCTATCAATTTTGTAAAATTTACGTTTAAAACGATCAAATAAATAAGACTTTCATTCACAAAATAGCACTAGTTGCTTGTCAAACCCTTAGGATTAATATCAAAAAACCATTTATTTTCTGATGCATATAAAAACAGAACTAACAACAAAAACACATTCACCAAGCAAGTCAAATTACATTGTTGCAGCTTTTTATTTTGAAGCTCAGACTTACATGAGATAGGCTAAATAACGAGTGTAATATCTCGGTAACTCCGAACGAAAAAAGTTAATTAACGCCTCTAAAGCTGCCATTCATAGGTTTTACCTGTTAATAGAATCGGCCATCTCAAATTTATCCTTCCCCCTTCAGCCATTAACATAACGCTTCTTTTGTGTACCTCCCCATTTTTAAGAAATCTCTATGAAACAAAAAGGATTCTCCCTGACAGAATTAGTCGTCGCTATTGTTGTGTTGGCAATCATTGGATTATTTGCTGCACCTAAAATCATGCACATGCAACGTGAGGCTCGTATCAATACATTGGAAGCTTTCGTGGGTGCATTTCATGCCACCAATGAGGTCGTGATGACCAAGGCTAAGATTCAGGGAGTTGCTAATGCGCCTTTGGCTAAATTGTCAGATCACGACATTTACGTTCGAATGGGATCATTAGCTTTAGATGACTTCAATGTCGCTAATGCGATGGAGATCGACGGGTTTAATCTTGCCAATACAGGTTCAACTCAGACACCTTCGCTCATCGTTTATCTAGGTAAGGAAAAGTCTCTTCTACAGATAAGGGATTTTGAGTGCTTCATCAGTATTAGTCGCCCTTTCACGGCTTACGATGAAGAAGGGATTGTTTCAATGGATGAGCTGAAGGTGAACAAATTCTATGACAATTGCTAGTTTCTGGTTTCTGGCTTCTAAGAAGTGACTTTAGAGAGAGCAGAATGAAAAAGCCGAGCTTGTACTCGGCTTTTTATGTTCAACTTACGCCACTCTGTACTTGCTGATAGACAATCAAAAATAAACCTGCAAATACCGCTACTGTCAGTAAAACCTTTAACCAGAGAAACTTCATTTTATCTACTCTTCTGGCGCGTATTGGTCAAAAACTTCTTGAGCTGTCATTTTCTTGCTGTGTGGTTGCAGATCATAGTATGCGGGCTTCTCATCAGTGAAGATCTCTAAGCTTAATTTGAAATCTGGCTCATTAAATAATCCCGCAGAAAGAATATATTCATCTGTTGCCAACAAGTGGTAATAGATATTCGTGCCGCATTCACCACAAAAACCTCGTACTGCCCATTGGGATGATTGATAGCGTTTAGGCTCAGCACCGTTAAATGTCACACCGGGACCACAATGCACCGCATGCAGAGGCCCACTTGACCACTTTCGACACATATCGCAATGACAAAAGCTCACTTCATTGTGTTGAGGTGCGGTCACTTCAATAGCGCCACATAAACATGTTCCTTTCATGTCTATTCCTACCTATTCAACCTCCATCATTATGGCGGTTTTAGACACTCCATTGATGTGACCAACCTAGTCTTTCACCACATTCTTTGATGAGTATATTTGCGTGAACTTTATGAACAAAACGTCGTTTATGCTCAATATTCTCTTTATCTACGCATTAGAGACATCACGTTAACACCTTATTAACCTTTAACTCATCACTAGCGAGTCACCCTACCTTGCTAGGAAAACAAATAATAAGACTCTTCAAAACAAGAGAGTCACCAACATAAGGAACGTGAAACATGTTAAAGGTACTCAAACCAACGCTCGCCGCATCCATCATTGCAGCCTCATTTTCTTTCCACGCTTTTGCTGCTGATGTTGAAAAAATCCACTTTCTAATCCCTGGTGGTGCTGGTGGTGGCTGGGATATGACGGCTCGTGGTACAGGTGATGTACTGGTTAAATCCGACATCGTTGAAAATGTCTCTTTCCAAAACCTCTCTGGTGGCGGTGGTGGTAAAGCCATTGCACACCTCATCGAAACCGCTGAGCGCCAACCTGATACGTTGATGGTGAACTCAACCCCAATCGTTGTTCGTTCACTGACGGGTATCTTCCCGCAATCTTTTCGAGATCTCACGCCAGTAGCTGCGACGATTGCTGATTACGGCGCTATCGTGACTTCCGCGGATTCGAAGTACAACACATGGGAAGATGTGGTCAAAGATTTCGAATCTAACCCACGTAAAGTAAAAATCGCCGGCGGTTCTGCTCGTGGCTCGATGGATCACCTTGTCGTCGCAGCTGCATTTAAAGGCGAAGGTTTTGACGCGCGTAAAGTTCGCTACATCGCGTATGACGCTGGCGGCAAAGCAATGGCAGCGCTTCTGTCTGGCGAAACACAATTGCTTTCAACCGGTCTTGGCGAAGTATTAGAGATGTCGAAATCTGGTCAGGTAAAAGTACTGGCGATTACGGCACCAAAACGTCTAGACGCTGCACCAAACATCCCTACCCTGAAAGAATACGGCAATGAGACTGTGTTCGCGAACTGGCGTGGTTTCTTTGCCGCTCCTGGCACGAGCCAAGCCAAACTCGATGAATGGAACGCAGCTCTGACCAAAATGTACAAAACGGACGAATGGCAAGTTGTTCGTGACCGCAATGGTTGGATTGACAACTACAAAGCGGATAAAGAGTTCTTCGCGTTCCTAGAAGAGCAAGAGCAGCAAATGGGCGATCTAATGCGCGAATTAGGTTTCCTTAAAAAGTAATAACTCCCATCCGAGTTTGTGGGGTTAGCTATCCCTAGCCCCGCTGTATTTGCACTCTAATTTCACCGTATATGGGCATTGTCGATATTCGACAAGTAAAAACTCCTTTGTTTATTGATTGGTAAACACTAAGTAACTCGACTAGCAGCGATGCGCTTAATTGTTAATGACTTGGTCCTTCTTCATTAACGCCCATATACGGTCTTTTCCTGTTGTTCTAGGAGTTGGATATGTCTCATTCAACCAATATTTTTACCAAAGAGAACTTGCTGTGCCGCGATCGTGTTGGCGCGATGATCTTTTTGTTGTTTTGCCTATGCTATGGCTACCAAACTACGCAAATCCCTCTCTTTCCCGGGGATGAATACGAACCCTTCACGGCTCGCACTTTACCGACCATTCTGACCTACGTCGGGATTGGTTTAGCGCTAATGCTATTGGTCACTGGTCAGCCCGATAAACAAAGCGGCGCTGTGATGTCATTCAACTGGAAATTGCTTATCGCCTTTTTAGTTTTGATGGCGCTTTATGGTCTGGGTTTGACTTACATCGGCTTTGTATTAGCGACAGGATTCTTCCTGCTTGCGGGCTTTTACCTTCTTGGCGAACGACGTAAATCGGTGTTGTTTGGAGCCTCATTTCCGTTCGTTATCGCGTTTTACTTGCTGCTCACTCAGGGTCTAGATATCTACCTTGAGCCTGGTCTGATTTTCACCATCTGGTAGTCAAAAGAAAGGACTGAATTATGTTAGATGGAATTCTACAAGGTTTATCCACCGCCGTGATGCCAATGAACATCATGATGGTGATTGTTGGCTGTTTTGTCGGTACGTTTATCGGCATGCTACCGGGGCTTGGTCCTATTTCTGCCATCGCTCTGATGATCCCTATCACCTATGGCTTGGATCCGTCTTCAGGTCTGATTCTGATGGCAGGTGTTTACTATGGTGCGGTATTTGGTGGTTCAACTTCTTCTATTCTTATCAACGCGCCGGGTTGTTCTTCAACCGTAGTCACCGCGTTTGATGGCTACCCAATGGCACAGAAAGGACAAGCAGGTAAAGCTCTTGCGCTGGCGGCTTACTCTTCTTTCACTGGCGGCACGCTTTCAGCCATCATGCTGCTTGTAGCGGCGCCCGCACTGGCTAACGTCTCGCTAAGCTTCCAATCTTCTGACTACTTTGCGCTAATGCTTCTCGGCTTATCCGCCGTGGCTGCGTTCGCAGGTAAAGGACAAGTCATCAAAGCATGGATGATGACCATTCTGGGCTTAATGTTGTCTACTGTCGGTATTGATAAAGGCGTCGGTGTCGAACGCTTCACCTTTGGTCTGACAGATTTGATGGATGGTTTCAGCTTTCTATTGTTGGCGATGGCGACCTTTGCGCTTGGTGAAACTTTGATGGGCATTTTGAAGCCGTCTGAAGATACGCGTGATGAGGAACAAGATAAGCTGAGTAACATTGGTTCGATGAAAGTCACCAAGGAAGAAATCAAAGAAGTAGCGCCAGTTTCTATTCGCTCTTCAATTCTTGGTTTCTTTACTGGTGTGCTTCCGGGCGCAGGTGCAACCATCGCCGCCTTCTTAAGTTACGGCATGGAACGTAACCTAGCTCCAAAAGATAAAAAAGAGCAGTTTGGTAAAGGCAGCATTCGAGGTTTGGTGGCTCCAGAGTCAGCGAACAACGCGGCATCAAGTGGTTCTTTCGTTCCTCTTTTGACTCTTGGCATTCCGGGTTCTGGTACAACCGCAATTATGCTGGGTGCGTTAATCGCTTACGGTATTCAACCGGGTCCTCGTCTGTTTGTTGAGCATCCAGATGTGTTCTGGTCGGTAATTATCTCCATGTACTTCGGCAACATTGTGTTGGTGATTCTCAACCTACCGCTGATCCCATACATCTCAAAGCTGTTGGCCGTACCAAGAACCGTGTTGCTGCCGATGATTCTGTTCTTCTCCATCACAGGTGTGTATCTGGTTTCTTTCAACACCATGGACGTGTTTGTGATGCTACTTGTGGCAATGGCTGCTATCGCACTAAGGCTGGCAAACTTCCCTCTCGCACCGCTGTTGCTTGGCTTTATCCTTGGTGGATTAATGGAAGAGAACCTGCGTCGTGCATTGATGATCTCCGACGGTGAACTGAGCTTCTTATGGGAACGCCCAATCACACTGACATTCACAGTGCTTGCAGTATTGGTACTTGGCAGCCCACTGTTTGTAAAACTCTTTCAAAAGCTTAAAGCGCAACCAGTGAAAGCAGAGCAATAAGCATTCTATCTCTCCCTCAAGATAGACCTTTGAAACCAAGCCACCCTCTGCGGTGGCTTTTTTCTTGGACTAATCGCTACTTTATTTCTTTGGGTGAGTTGCGTAGTGTTAACCGTTCAGAAACAAAAATTATAAGAACAAAAAAGGACTTTTTATGCTGCTGGAATTTGCTCTCTTGTTTGCCGTAGGCGTCGTTGGTGGGATCATGAACTCCGTCGCCGGTGGTGGTAGCTTCATTACCTTCCCTGCATTGATGGCGGTTGGCGTGCCTCCCATCATGGCGAACGCGACGAATACTTATGCTTCTTGCGCAGGCTACATCAGTGGTGCAATCGGCTTTCGCGAAGAAATCATGAAGAACAAGCAAGAACTGGCTTTCACTATCTCTTTCAGTTTGATTGGTGGCGCTGTCGGTGCTTATCTTCTGCTGAATACGCCAGAATCTGTTTTTCTTGAAGCGATTCCATGGCTACTGTTATTCGCAACCGTGCTCTTTTTAACTGGCTCACGCATGACAGCGTTGATTAAATCTCTGACCAAAGAGACCAAACACGCCGGTATTCTAGGTGTGATTGCACTGAGTCTTCTTTTGATTGGCGTCTCTGCTTATGGTGGCTTCTTCAATGCCGGATTGGGCGTGATCGTGTTGAGTTATTTAGTGGTTGCAGGACACCAAGACATCAACTTAATGAACGGGCTTAAGCTGCTGGTTTCAACCTGTGTTTCCCTGATTGCCATCGTGATTTTTGTGGCCAACGGTTCAATCGATTGGACCAAAGGCAGCGTTGTTATGGTTGGCACATTAGTGGGTGGCTACTTGGCCGCGCGCGTATCTCGCCAATTGAATCCCAGTCATGTAAAAGGCTTTGTCGCCCTCTCTTCTATCGCGATTACCATTTACTTCTTCGTAGATGTATATGCTTAACTTTACGCCACGATATAGCCAAGCTAAGCGCTAATAACAAACAAAAACGCCATCGAAAATTACGATGGCGTTTTTATTGGTTCTGAGTGAGATTACTTAATCAAGCCCACTTCTTTGTAGTACTTCTCAGCACCTGGATGAAGCGGCGCAGATAGACCATCTTTCACCATTTCTTCTTTCTTCAAGTTGGCAAATGCTGGGTGTAGACGGCGGAAATCATCAAAGTTTTCGAATACCGCTTTCACGACGTTGTAAACCACTTCATCAGGCACTGCCGTTGAAGAAACAAACGTTGCACCCACACCAAAGGTTTGTACATCGTTTTCTGAACCGCGGTACATGCCACCCGGTACGTTTGCAATGCGGTAGAAGCTGTTATCAGAAACCAACTTCTCTACTTGTGGGCCAGCTACCGTTACGATGTTGCTGTCACACGAGGTAGTTGCTTCTTTAATCGCACCGCTTGGGTGACCTACTGTGTAGATCATCGCGTCGATCTTGTTATCACACAGCGCTTTAGACTGCTCGGATGCTTTCAGCTCAGATACCAATTTGAAGTCGTCATTCGTCCAGCCGTACTCTTTCATTAGCACTTCCATCGTACCGCGTTGGCCAGAGCCAGGGTTACCGATGTTAACGCGTTTACCTTTCAAATCATCAAACGATTTAATGTTTGCATCTTTACGAGCCACAACAGTGAACGGTTCCGGGTGAACGGAGAACACAGCACGAAGCTCTTTGAATGGTCCTTTATCTTCGAACTTACTCGTACCGTTGTAAGCATGGTACTGCCAATCTGACTGAGCGATACCAAGGTCTAGCTCACCTGCGCGAATAGTATTGATGTTGTAGATAGAACCACCAGTACTTTCTACCGAACAACGAATGTTATGGTCAGCACGTGACTTATTTACCAAGCGACAAATTGCACCACCCGTTGGGTAGTACACACCAGTTACACCGCCCGTACCAATGGTCACGAACGTATCTTTAGCAGAAACTGAAAAACTTGTACTTAGTGCAGCCAGAGAAGCCGCGACAGCAATTTGCTTGAGCTTTAACATTGAACGTCCTTATTTTTCCTTTGTTTATGGCCAAATAAGTATAGCAACCGTTAACAAGTTGATAACGTCCGAGATCACATCCTGAGAAGAAGAACCCGAGGCTAGAAGGCATTGATCAGTAAGAAAATATGAATGCTCCTTTGCCCCACCACAAAAAGTAAAGCCTCGAAGAGTTCGAGGCTTTGTTCATCACTGCTTTTCTTGTTGCCTTAAATGGCGATTTATTTAGAAGAAGCCTAGCGGATTCACATCGTAGCTAATGAGTAGGTTTTTCGTATTCTGGTAGTGATCAAGCATCATCTTATGCGTCTCACGGCCAATACCTGATTTCTTGTAACCACCGAACGCAGCGTGTGCAGGATATGCGTGATAGCAGTTAATCCAAATACGCCCTGCTTCGATGTTTCGCCCCATGCGATAAGCAAGGTTTTGGTCTCGCGTCCACACACCTGCACCCAAGCCATATTCCGTGTCATTGGCAATCGCTAGTGCTTCTGCTTCATCTTTGAAGGTGGTCACTGCGATGACCGGGCCAAAGATCTCTTCTTGGAATACGCGCATCTTGTTGTGACCTTGTAACAAAGTCGGTTGAATGTAGTAGCCCTGCTCCAAGTCGTTTTCTTGTTTCGCGACATCGCCACCAAATACGACTTTCGCGCCTTCTTGGCGACCGATTTCTAGGTAGCTCAGGATCTTATCGAACTGCTCTTGCGAAGCTTGCGCACCAACCTGAGTATCGGTATCAAGTGGATTACCCTGCTTGATTGTCTGCGCGCGCTCTGCGACTTTAGCGATAAACTTGTCGTACACAGACTCATGCACTAACACACGTGATGGACAGGTACACACCTCGCCTTGGTTGAAGAACGCAAGCAAAGTGCCTTCAATACACTTATCTAGGTATTCGTCTTCATGATCAAACACATCTGGGAAGTAGATATTTGGAGATTTGCCACCAAGCTCAACCGTTGATGGAATAAGGTTCTCTGCGGCACATTTCAGAATATGGTTACCGACTTCTGTTGACCCCGTAAATGCCAACTTAGCGATTCGGTTACTCGTCGCCAGTGCTTGCCCTGCTTCCGAGCCAAAGCCATTGACTACGTTAACTACGCCAGCAGGCAGAAGGTCACCGATCTTTTCCATGAGAACCAGAATTGAAGTCGGCGTTTGCTCGGCAGGTTTAAGCACGACACAACAGCCCGCAGCCAATGCTGGAGCCAACTTCCAAGCGGCCATCAACATTGGGAAGTTCCAAGGAATGATCTGCCCAACTACCCCAATCGGCTCAGGGAAGTGATAACTTGCGGTATGCTCATCTAACTCGGCCGCACTGCCTTCTTGAGCACGGATACAACCTGCAAAGTAGCGGAAATGGTCGACGACCAAAGGCAAGTCTGCGGCTAACGTTTCACGAACGGGTTTGCCGTTTTCCCATGTTTCTGCCACAGCCAGCTCTTCAAGATGTTGTTCAATGCGATCTGCAATCTTCAGTAGAATGTTCGAGCGTTCAGTCACACTGGTTTTCGCCCATTGCGCTCTTACGCCATGTGCAGCATCCAGTGCAAGATTGATGTCTGCTTCTCCAGAACGAGCCACCTTACAATACGCTTGGCCATTGATTGGCGATGTATTGTCAAAGTATTCACCACCCGTTGGTTTTACCCATTCGCCACCGATGTAGTTGTCGTAATGCGATTTAAAATTAACGATGGCATTTTCACTACCTGGCTGTGCATAAATCATAACTCTTCCTTTTGTTCTCGTTCAGTTTTTTGTTTTAAACAACCGAGTGTTCAGCTCTGTTGTGTTGTTCACTTCATTACTCAAGTCACATGCCAACAACGCGCGTCTTGTTGTTAATTAAATGTAAAACTATGATTACCAAGCGATAACAAACCAAGTGAGTGACGTTTGAGCGGATATATGGTGTGAACACCAGTGTTCAAGTGTTCCAAAATGGCACACCCTCACTGTGACAAAATGGTACAGTCATGGAACTTCAGCACATTACCAACAGCAATTGGCTTTCCACTTCATGGGACCGAAGTGAGCAAGCCGGTTTAAAACAGCGACGTCGGCCAGACGATATTCGCGTAACTTCCGCGTTTCTTGAAGACAGACGCCACCAGCTCAATTTCTTAATCGATGCGGTCAAACAATTCGCTCTGCCCCTGTTTAACCAGTTGTTTGCGCACAGCGACAGTCGCCTAATATTGACTGATGCGGAAGGTGTGATCATTGGAAGCTGGGGACAACCCAAATTCCGCGAAAAGTTGACTGAGATTGCACTCAGTTCTGGTGCTTGCTGGCAAGAAAAGCTCAAAGGTACGAATGCCATTGGTACAGCTTTAGTAGAAGCAAAACCCGTCTCTGTGATTGGTGACCAGCACTTTATAAAACATCATCGTTTTATCAGTTGTTCGGCAAGCCCTATCTTTGATCATTTGGGTCACTTGATTGGGGTTCTGGACATCACCAGTGAACAAAAGAAGCATGACTTTTCCACGCAAGTCTTAGTGCAAAACATGGTTCAGCAAGTGGAGAACCAACTGCTCAACCAAATCCCTCAAGGCCACACTCGAGTTGATTTAGCCTGCGAGCAAGGTCTACTGAATAGCGGTTGGCAAGGCATCATCATCGCCAATGAAGAGGGTCAGATTCTGGCT
Source organism: Vibrio sp. LB10LO1 (assembly GCF_010092875.1). Taxonomy (NCBI): domain Bacteria; kingdom Pseudomonadati; phylum Pseudomonadota; class Gammaproteobacteria; order Vibrionales; family Vibrionaceae; genus Vibrio; species Vibrio sp. LB10LO1. The sequence continues at coordinate 166,325 of NZ_JAADJW010000003.1, read as the reverse complement.
CATAACCAAGTTGCCTCACAACTGCTGGATCAAACTAACGTTGTTGGACAGCAACTCGCCTCAATACTTGACAGTTCTTCTAATAATCAATCTTTAGTCTTTAAAACTCAGCCACTATCGGAGCGAAAAGCTTCATCTCGTGCCATTTCTGCCTCGAATGACCTGCATTACGGCGATACCACCGTCGAGCACTGCTGGCAGCAAGCCAATCGCGTAATCGACAAAGACATTAGTTTATTGATCCTTGGCGAAACAGGCGTAGGTAAAAATGAGTTCGTTAAAGCTCTGCACAAAAACAGTCAGAGAAAAAACGGTCCCTTGGTTTCCGTGAACTGCGGCGCGCTACCAAAAGACTTGGTCGAATCCGAACTGTTTGGTTATGTCGCAGGTGCCTTCACCGGAGCAAACAACAAAGGCTATCAAGGCAAGATCCGTCAAGCATACAAAGGCATCTTATTCTTAGATGAAATTGCAGATTTGCCTCTAGAAGCGCAAAGCCGACTGCTGCATGTGCTCCAAGACAAAACCGTGTTGCCTGTCGGCTCAAACCAAACCATCCAAGTGGATACACAAATCATCGCCGCAACACACAAAGACTTAGAGCGATTGGTTGCTCAAGGAGAGTTTCGTCAGGATCTTTATTACCGTTTGAACGGACTCATCGTCGAGCTGCCTCGTTTCCAAGAGCGTAGCGACAAACAAGCACTGATTGAGAACATTCATCGTCGTCACGCCGAGTCTGAACAAAGCATTTGCCCTCACCTGCTGTCATTAATGCTGGGCTATGGTTGGCCGGGGAATCTGCGTGAGCTCGACAGCTTAATAAAAGTATCAGCCCTGATGGCGCAAGGAGAAACGCAACTCGAGCTTAGCCACGTACCGAACCACCTTGCCAAAAAGCTAAGCCAAACAAACGCTATCGAACAAGTGGATACTTCAAAAACCAGAGACATGCGTACGACTGTGGAAGATAAGCTGGTGAAAACCTACCAAGCAAACCAAGGCAACATCAGTAAAACCTCACGTATGTTGGGTCTGAGCCGCAATACCATTTATCGCAAGCTCAAGAGCCTTGGCATGCTGAAATGATGAAATGATGAAATGATGAAATGTGGGAGAGAAAAAAAGAGCACCTCTTTGGGTGCTCTTCTCATTTTGAAACCTAGCCTTACAGTCCGCCTTCTTGCTGCGCCTGTTTTACTAATGCCTGACGTTGAGTTTCCGTTTCTGAATTCACTTTCTGTTCCTTGTGCGTTTCCTGATCCAAATCTGCCGGAATGAAAACAAAGTACTTGTTAAGAGTCATCGTAAGAACCTCAATTTATAGTGTTAAGTCACCTTCTTGGTAAATGTAAACAACACCAGCAAAAACGACTTATGCCGGTTCCTTGTTGTAGGTTTCAAAAAATAGAGGATGTTCGACCATCAAACATCCTCCATATGCAACCTAATTATAGGAGGAGTTCAAAGGCTTACCTAGCACTCTTTATCACCTTTTTACGCAATCTTAGATTTGATATCGGTATTGGTAAAACTCTTACTTTGAGCTAACCCTATGTCACAAAAGAGAAATTTGTTGACGATTTTGTTGGAACAGAGGATGAGACACGTTGATACTTAAAGCTCAATGTTTTGAGGCGCTAACGAATACAAAAAAGCCGACCCATTAACAGGTCGGCTTTCATCTTCAGTTTGTCGTATCTCGCGATGGTCTTATTTCACTTCAGTGATATCACTTGGCTTCCAAGAACCGTCGTACCATGGTTCTAAAGGACCGTACATACGTAAGATACTGAACCAACCTTTGTTTGGAACCGTTTGAATCCAGTTTGCTTCTTTACCCTTCGGAGCGGTTGGACCGAAGTACAAGTCTACTGAGCCGTCTGGGTTTTCAACCATCTGGTCACGTTTATCGTTCTTACTTGGGAACGGTTGACTCGTTTGTAGCTCTGAACGTGTTTGCGTATCGTAAGCCACCACAGACCAGAAGTTCTTCGCTGGCACATTCGCAGGAATCGTCAGCTTGTAATTCTTACCACCATCAAAGAACTCACCCTCTGCCGTTTTATCAACAATGGCGTACTGAGAGCCTTTGCCAATCATCTTAAGCGCCATCGCTGGCGTGTTTACCGTTGCCATGTAGAAGAAATAAGTACGCGCATCCAGATTACGTCCGCCTTTACCTTCATCAATCAGCCACTGATAATCTTTGCCGATAAAAGCAGTTTTCCAGTTACGATCGTCCCAAATGTACGCGTTTTCTGTACGTGGGTTAAACATCAGTGCACGAGCCGTCGCGTTACCAATTGCAGCACCATCTTTCAGGATCTTCTGCATACGCGCATCAGGTTCGAACGGCTTACCTTTTTGAATACCAATTGTCGCAATCAAACCGCGCATTTCTGGGTCGATGAAATCAATAGGCTCTTTGTCGATCACCACTTTGATCTCGTCATAGAAGTGCTCGTCATTAGCGTGAATAGTATTGAAGGCTTTACCACTACCTGAGGTGAAGGCCATTTTCGGTTGATCATCTTTCTTAGACAAAGGATAAATCTTCAAACCTGTATGGTACGAGTTGACCGCTGCATCGGTTTTACCATCTTTCAAGAAGCCTCGCGCGATAAACCAGTTCACGTAACTTGTCGATTGAGATACATGGTAGCCCTCAGGCACTGGGCCATCGTAGTTTGGTGGCAAGATAAGATATTTGCCGCCCTGACCTTTATCTGGCCCCACTACGCCCATATCAGTCACGAAACGGAAGAAGGCATCATTGACCGTAGTAGGCCCCATGCCCGGTGGAATTTCCACAACCGTTGGTCCGTCACGTTCTAAGTCAAGGAAAGCAGAGGCATACACGGTATCCGTGTTACCGGTTAGAAATAAAGGATTTGAATCCATCAAGTTATCAAATAGCATCACCTGATTGGATTTCGTCAATCCCATCTTTTCATGTCCAATTCGTAACGCTTCTAACGACGCCATAGGGATGGCATTCATGAATACTTCTGTTGCTCGCATAGTATCGAGATTGTTATAGAGCGTATCCATGGTTTGTTGACTTGGCACACCATCCTTGAAATTCAAAGTACCGATGCTTGTTTCTACCGTATTCGGCGTCATGATGCTTGTTGGAATATCTGTGTTGTAGTTACTGGTATTTGCCAGAACAGAAGATGAAACCAGTAAGCCAGTCAGCACAGCGATACGTTTAAGTTGAGTCTTTAGCATAAGAATTTCCTGCGTTATCAGTTGCGATACATTCACTCTACTTAAAGTTAGGAATCAATTCTGATGCTCGCCACAATCAAAATTGCCGACACACGTTTTTATGCAATGAAACTCACAACAAATCTCTATTAAAAACTGTCTACCAGGTCAATATTTAATCTTTTTTGAGAAATCTTTAGCCTACTTTTTGGGTATATTTCGAGCGAAAGAGAGACAATATAAATGCGGAGTGAAAACACTCTGACTCTACCCACTAAGCTCTGGGAGGCGTTATGAAAAGTAAAAAATTAGGTCATGTGATGTCATTCAGCAGAATGTTTTCCTTCATTGCCTTTCTGACAGCCACATTCGCTTGGGTATTAAGTATGTATGCCCTCTTTACGGTTTCCGTTGTGGCACTTTTCGTCAGTGGACTACTCTACTTGAATGACAAATTCGGTCCCCACCACAAAGGCAATACAAAAGAAAAGAGCGCTTAAGCGCTCTTGGAGTTTCTTTCTATCACCCATCCGAATTGGTGCTCATATTTTCCTTGATGTACTTATCGATTCTCTCTAACTCGTGATAGTAGCCATACATTCCAAGGCGATTAATTTCTGGTTCACTGCAATATCTTTGTTCTTTCACCATAGCCTCAACAAACATTCCGCTTGATGCAAGCGTAAAGGGTGGGCATGCCGAGTAGCCGTTAATCTCTGCGATGTGTTGTAATCGCCCGAACTCAATAAGTCTTCCAGGAATGGCAACGAGTAAAGCAATCGCAGTTGCGCAGCCTATCCATTTAACAGATATAGCCGAAGATTTAAAAATAATACGAGAGACCATAAATAACGTTAAAGTAGGCATTAAGATCAAACCACTGACGCTAACCATATGGGATGTACTTAAATATATGACTGAAAAGTTACTGCCTATTTGATGCTGAAGAGATTCCAACGTTACATACTCATATAAACGATAAAATGAGAACACGCCCAATAAAATAAACATTCCCAAAGCCAAAGCCAAATGCACTGGATGCTTCTGTTCAATCATAAGAAAATCGCCTTGGTGGTAGAGCGTTGCAACTGGCTTATCGATTGCCGACTTACAATATCTTCATTGATCCCATCAACTGCTAGTTTGGCACTCTTTTCGAAACCCCATAAATCAACAAACGTTTTGCTTTCAGGAACATAAATATCTATCTCATTTTCTTTTATTTGTTTCAGACAACTACCTCTCTGTACCCTGTTTCTCCCACTCAAGCAATGAAATCTATCTCTTGCCATACTCTTATTCCCAAACCTGATGTTGAGAAGTATTTTAAGGAGAGTGCTGAAAGGTTCTTCTACATTTGTGAGAACTGCGTTTGACTTCAAATCATTGTGAAACTGTTAGTTTTAGTAGTATCTCTCTCATGAATTGCAGGTAATAAAAAAGGATGCCACTTGGGCATCCTTTTGCTTTGATCAGTTTACTGACTGCGGATTAAACGTCGTAAGTTGTAGACGCTGTGTCGCCGCCTGTACCAGTCCAGTTTGTGTGGAAGAATTCACCACGTGGACGGTCAGTACGCTCGTAAGTGTGAGCACCGAAGTAGTCACGTTGAGCTTGAAGCAGGTTCGCTGGTAGACGAGCTGTTGTGTAACCGTCTAGGAAAGATAGCGCAGAAATCGTACATGGCATTGGAATACCAGACTCTAGAGATTTCGCTGCTACTTTACGCCATGCTGCTAGGCTGCCTTGTAGGATGTTTTTGAAGTACTCGTCAGAACCTAGGAATGCGATATCTGGGTTCGCTTCGTACGCATCACGGATGTTACCTAGGAATGCAGAACGGATGATACAACCACCACGCCACATTAGTGCTACGTTACCGTAGTTTAGGTCCCAGCCGTTTTCGTTCGATGCTTCGCGCATTAGCATGAAGCCTTGAGCGTAAGAGATGATCTTAGATGCTAGTAGCGCTTGACGCAGTGCATCAACCCACTCTTGCTTGTCGCCTTCAACAGGTGTGATTGTCTTGCCGAATAGAGACTCAGCTTCAACACGTTGGTCTTTCAGTGCAGATAGACAACGAGAGAATACAGACTCAGAGATAAGCGTTAGTGGAATACCTAGGTCTAGTGCGTTAATACCAGTCCATTTACCAGTACCTTTTTGGCCTGCTGTGTCTAGGATCTTCTCAACTAGAGGCTCGCCGTCTTCATCTTTGTAGCCAAGGATGTCAGCCGTGATTTCAACAAGGTAGCTGTCTAGCTCAGTCTTGTTCCAATCAGCGAATACTGCTTGCATCTCGTCAGCAGACATACCAAGACCGTCTTTCATGAACTGGTAAGCTTCAGTGATAAGCTGCATGTCACCGTATTCGATGCCGTTGTGCACCATCTTAACGAAGTGACCAGCACCGTCGTTACCAACCCAGTCACAACATGGCTCGCCAGCGTCAGTTTTTGCAGAGATACCTTGGAAGATTGGCTTAACCGCTTCCCAAGCTTCAGCAGCGCCGCCAGGCATGATTGAAGGACCAAAACGTGCACCTTCTTCACCACCAGATACACCAGTACCGATGAAGTGAATGCCTTTCTCACGGCAGTGTGCTACGCGACGGTTTGTGTCTGGGTAGTTAGTGTTACCACCGTCAATGATGATGTCGCCTTCGTCTAGAAGCGGGATTAGGTTGTCGATGAACGTGTCAACAACGTCACCTGCACGAACCATAAGCATCACTTTACGTGGCGTTTCTAGCTTCTCTACTAGTTCTTCTAGAGAGTATGCACCGATGATGTTTGTGCCTTTCGCTGGACCTTCCAGGAACTCGTCTACTTTTGCAGCAGTACGGTTGTGAGCCACAACTTTAAAGCCGTGGTCGTTCATGTTAAGGATAAGGTTTTGACCCATTACAGCAAGGCCGATTACACCGATATCACCTTTCATTGTTTCTCTCCAATTGTCTTTTATTCGACCAGCGGCCGTATTAAACGATTTTTGCCGCTGCGTCTAAATCTAAATACCATTCCGTCAGACCCGCTTTCGCTTGGATCTTCGCTGCCGGATATGGAAGTACGCGTGCTGGTGAGCTGTTAATCTCTTCGATAATGTCTGCTTTACCAGCGCCAAGTACCAAGTAACTGATGCGCTTCGCTGCTTCTAGTACGCGTGCCGTTTTCGATACACGAATTTGACCAGACTCAGGATGAGAAGCCAATACTGATAGGTTCTCATCATCGTAGTTTGTCTGACCTGGGAACAGTGATGCGGTATGACCATCTGCGCCAACACCAAGCAAGATCCAATCAAACACAGGAGTGCCATTTTCAGTTGGAATCACTTCTGCCATCTCTTTCGCAAAGCGCTGTGCTTCTGCTTCTGGCTCTTCTTCACCACGGATGCGGTGGATGTTCTCAGCAGGAATGCTCACTTGACTAAATAGTAGAGCATTCGCTTCGCCATAGTTACTTTCTGCATCATCAGGCGCAACACAGCGTTCATCACCCCACCAGAAGTGTAGGTTTTGCCACTGAATTGACGTCGCGTAAGCTTCTGATGCTAGTAGCTTAAACAGCATTTTTGGTGTGCTGCCGCCAGAAAGAGAGATGTGAACAGGTCGGCCCATTTCGCTAAACGCTTTCATGTCGTTAGCAAGGCTTTCTACTACCTGCTCTGCTGTTTGGTAGATCTTGTGGTTGATCATAGTTCGCAGTAGTCCGTATCTGTTAGGTTTTTACAAGGGAAACGCCATGCGCGGTTAGCTCGCTGTAGCAAGTCGTCCGCTTCTTTTGGTCCCCATGTACCACACGCGTATCCGAATAGCGCTTGTGGGTCTTGCTTGAAATCTAGAATCGGTTGCACGTATTTCCAACACGCTTCAACCGCATCGCTACGAGCAAATAGCGTTGCATCACCGTTTAGGGCATCAAGAAGTAGACGCTCATAAGCAGTTAGCATTTGGGTTTCTTGCAGGTCAGCGTAGTGGAAGTTCATTTTCACTTCCTTTGCTTTAAAGCCTGCGCCCGGCTCTTTCAGACCAAAGCTCATTTGGATGCCTTCGTCTGGCTGAATACGAATAATCAGCTTGTTCTCTGGTGCGTTTTGACCAAACACTGGGTGTGGTGTCTGTTTAAAGTGGATAACCACTTCTGTCACGCGGGTCGGTAGACGCTTACCTGTACGTACGTAGAAAGGCACGCCATTCCAACGCCAGTTGTTGATGTAAGCTTTCAGGCCGATGTAAGTCTCGGTACGAGAATCGTCTGCTACGCCGTTCTCTTCACGGTAACCCGGAAGGTGCTGACCACGAACATCCGATGCTGTGTACTGACCCAATACAAGGTCGTTACGCAGTGCGTTCTCATCCAGTGGTTTCAGACACTGAAGTACTTTAACGACTTCATCACGCATCGCGTCAGCATTGATCTGTGCAGGTGGCTCCATACCAACCATTGCTAGCACTTGTAGCAAATGGTTTTGGAACATATCGCGTACTGCACCAGAGCCGTCGTAGTAACCACCACGCTCTTCCACGCCTAAGAATTCTGCGCCTGTGATTTCCACGTAATCAATGAAGTTACGGTTCCACAATGGCTCAAACATAGCGTTAGAGAAACGTAGGACAAGCAGGTTCTGAACCGTTTCTTTACCTAGGTAATGGTCGATACGGTAGATCTGATGCTCTTGGAAGTGCTCGTGGATTTCTTTGTCCAACGTGCGTGCTGATTCAAGGTCATAACCGAATGGTTTCTCGATGATCAGACGTTTCCAGCCATCTCCCTCATTGTTCAGACCGTGTGCTGCAAGGCTTGCAGGGATCACGCTGTATAGGCTTGGTGGCGTCGCAAGATAGAAAAGCGTATTACGTTGTTCGAATTGGTATTCGTCTGCTAGTTGGTCTAAACGAGTCGCCAACTTGCTGTAATCTTGTGTGTCAGAAGTATTGATTGCTTGGTAATGCAGGTGGTTGATAAATGCATTAAGCGTTTCTGGCTCGGTTTTCTCCATTTCCTGAAGCGATTTCTTCAGCTTTTCTCGGTAAGAATCGTCGCTGTATTCAGTACGACTAACGCCAAGAATGGCAAAATTCTCTGGAAGCTGTTTGTTCGCATAGAGGTGGTATAGAGCAGGAATCAACTTACGATATGTAAGATCACCTGAAGCACCAAAAATAACGATGCTGCTGTTTTCTGGTATTACCATCATCTTTCCCTTAAAAACGAGGTACTTATTGTGTGCCCGGATACGGCTAAAGGATTGAGCCAACCCTATCAATGGCACCCCAAAATAGAAAATTGGTCTTACCTATTACGTTGATAGGTAAAGCCTATAGACCTAAATCTCTGCAACAACTGAGCACCTTAACCATAGTCAGGATTTCACCAATTACAGCGTATTTAGGACGCTTATGTCTCTAGAGTACAACCTTGCACTCTCTGGAGGAGATTTCCGACACGGGGGCGTATTGTCTACGACTATTTGATTTACATCAACACTTGCTGGTGCAAACGTTTAAATAATTTACACAAATGACAGTAAGACACTGAATATTAACAAGTAATCATCACCAAACTGAAAGTTATAAAATTTAAGCAAAAACTCTAAATTGGAGAATAATTGTTCAAACTTGCAATCCATTACATAAGTAGTGTGCGTTACGTGGAGTTTACCGTTCAATCGCTTTATTACTGAGAGTGAAACTTGAGAAGGCTGAACCGAGCTTTCTATCGGTTTGAAGATAAAGAATGAGCAGTATGTGCTAGAAAATAAAACGGCGCTGAATAATCGCCACCGCCTCATCACTTATTTACACAATAAATATTCGCTGCTTTTATAAACAACACATATTACCGCGTCACTTTTTTATAGCAGCGCTCTGGTCGCCCTACTGTTCCATAGTTTAAGTCGGCTTCCAGTTCACCTGAACTAATCAGGTATTCCAAATAGCGTCTTGCCGTCGTGCGGCTAGCACCAATCTTTTCCCCCGCTTCATCAGCGGTAAACATCACTTCCCCACCAAACAAAGCGCGGATCTTATCCAGTGTCACACCATCAATGCCCTTGGGTAATCGCTGCGGAGTGTTCTCTGCTGAAACACTCGATTGCAGCATCTTATCCACCAGATTCTGATCCAAGCTTTCTACCACATCTAATTGTTGGCGCTGAGAAATGTATTTCTGCAATGCTGCTTCTAACCGAGGGAACATCACCGGTTTAAGCAAATAATCGACCACACCGCCCCGCATCGCTTGCTGGAGCGTATCTACATCTCGAGCGGCAGTAATCAAAATCACATCACAGGTTTGATTATTCGTACGTAATGTATTGAGGATTTCTAATCCCGTTCCATCAGGTAAATACACGTCCATTAACAGCAAATCTGGCTTAAGCACTTCAAGCTGCATTTCCGCTTCCATACGCGTTGTAGCAATGCCCACCACTTCTAAACCAGAAAGCTGGCTTAGGTACTTATGGTGAAGCTCTGCAATGGCAATGTCATCCTCAATGATCATGACTCGCGTTGCCGTATTCATACTTGTTCTTCCTTAGGCAAATACACGGTAATTCTCGTTCCATGTTCTGTATTTGGTAGCATCTCAACATAACCGTGATAACGCGTCGCCAGTTGGCTCACAAGATGTAATCCGACGCCTCGGCCTTGGCGAGACTTGGTTGAGATGCCCTTTTTCATGAGCTCTTGTGGCTCAATGTTTTCCGGTAGCCCACAACCTTGGTCGACCACCTCTAAAATCACTTCGTTTCCGTAATCACTGATCGATACATCAATACTGCGACGCTCTAACGCAAACGCAGATTCGACACGAATAGCAGACAAAGTTGCGTCAAATGCGTTATCGACAAGGTTGCCAAGAATGGTTACCAAATCTTCAGCGTTTAGCCATTCCGGTAGCGGTTCTAAGCGGCTGCCTTCTTCTACCATCAACTGTAAACCTAGCTCCCGTGCACGCTCTGTTTTGCCTAAAAGCATGCCAGCAATAAGCGGGTCTTTAATGGTGTCCCGCAAGAACTCAATCATCGCTTGGTAATGCGCGGTTTCTTGCCCAATCAACTGCTGCACCGCCTCTAGCTCACCCATTTGAACCAAGCCACTAATAGTATTGAGCTTATTTCTGTGTTCATGAGTCTGAGAGCGAAGTAAATCGGCATACTCTTTGGTTTGTGAAAGTTGCTCGGTCAGCTCATTGATTTCATCGCGCAGACGAAAACTCGATACCGCACCGACAATTTTGCCATCCACAAAGATCGGCGAACGGTTCGCAATAAGGCGCTTATGATTAAGGAATATTTCGATATCGTGATCTTCTTGCCCGGTTTCCAACACCGTATACAAATCACTGTCACGAAGGGTATCCGTTAATGGCTTATTAAGCGCGGCGTCTCTATCGATGCCTAGAATCTGACAAGCACTGCGGTTGATAGAGCGCAGCACGCCTTGAGCATCAATACTCAGCACGCCCTCTTTAATCGTGCTCATGGTCACGTCGAGCTCACCATATAAGCGGCCAATCTCTTCTGGTTCGAATCCCAAAATAGCACGTTGGAATTTACGAGAAGCGTAGTTGGAGACAATGGCATTAGCCGCCACCACCGTGAGTGCCATTAGGATCAAGAATGCGAGAAACGGTTCAATGCGGTCTTGCAAACGCTCCAGTAAGTAGCCGACCGACACAACACCGACGATGCTGCCATCCTGATCGACGATCGCCGCTTTACCACGCACGGAATAGCCCAAAGAGCCTTGCGCCGTTGAGATATACGATTCCCCTTCCACCAGCGCTCTTTGGTTGTCACCGCCTTTCATTGGCTTGCCAATACGCTCGTCGATAGGATGAATCAATCGCACGCCATCTTTATCGCCAATTACAATGAATGCCGCACCAATCGCCTCGGTCATTTCACGAAAACGCGCTTGGTATGGCTCAGCGTTTTTCGACTCAATCATCTCTAACACAATATGCGAAGTAGACAAGAAACGTGCGATGCCCAAGGCTTTCTCGCCCATTTCCTGCTCTTGGTCGAATTTGAGGTAAGTAAAACCTGCAGCAACAAGAATGAGCAGCTCGATCAAACCCGACAGCGTCATAATGATGAGCATACGCTTACGAAAGCTGATCGTTTTCCAACTCATTGGCATCCCTTTTCTCTACTGCTGATCCATATCACTCTGGTGATGCCCCTAAATTAACACCGACTTAACAACGACGCTTTTAATAAATGACAATTCTGTGAACGGACGAATTGAACTGGTCAACATACGGTTAATTCGTAAACGCTTTGAATAAGTGGCGGCATTGACTCAACATCCAACGAAAATCGCGGTAAAATCTCGCCTACTCTTAAATTCCAAAAGATGACCGATGAGAAAGATCTACGTGACAGAAGGCGATAAGAACGCCAAAAAACAAAAGCTCGCCTACCCGAAGCTTGCATTGTGCGACAAGTGTGTAAAAGATTACGTCATCATCAGCGAAGGAGAACGCACTTATGAAGAGTGCACGAAATGCGGAGCTGATGACTAACCCAGAGTCACCTCTTTAAACAGATTTGTTTTCAGTTGAGGCAAGCCTCTCTCTTGCCTCATGTTCATGCTCCTCACCACATCAAGTCTTCGACTCTTCGGCTTATTTATAGCTGCAGTGAAATATAAAAAACGCACCCTATCACCCGCTAAATAATGTTGTTATTTATTCAACATCATACATAAATTGCCATCTAAACCTTGAACGCGATCACACCAAATTTAGCGGTTTTTGAGGCGTTTTTAGACTTTCCGTCGTATAATTTTTAGTCAAGAAGCCACCGAGAGCTTTGAACAAAGAAAGCAGCTAATTGGAAGTCTATTTAACGCTCAACACTTGCGTCAGAAAATTTGAAGACACATTGATAAAAATACAAATACTGACCATAGGACAAACACTTAGACACCATCTGCACTGAGATAACTATAAACATAGGTGCTTTTATAGTTAGAAGGAACACCAAAACATGGAACGCGATACATTTGGAATTTGCCTGAATAAGGCCATGCTGTCAGAGAATATGTATTCAACGTTTACGCACGTCAGAGCTTATGAAAAGAGTGATACGAGCTCCGCAGACCTTAAGGTGCTGTTATCATTCCCACAAATGAGCGGTAAAGACCTACTGAATACGATGCGAGGTTCTCGCCAGCTTGAGTGGAGAGCAGAATTTCACTGCCCTTCCATGAAGTGAATCACTAGAAACAACGTCATAAACGCTGCGCCCAGCTAAGCCACTCTTAATTGGGCGCAACATTTTTCCAACATTTCTTTTCTTCAAGCACTTAACACTTTCCAATGAATACTTTATATTAGAGCTAATACTCTAAAATCAAAAGCAGCCACTATGAAAAAAACCGGAAAACTCTGGATTTTGGGCCTTCTCAGCAGCTCAATTTCTCTTGCTTGTCACTCGGCTCCTATCACATTTGATGATGCATGGAATTTGTTGTTAGAAAACAACTATTCTCTTAAAGCACAACGTGCCAACGTTGAAAGCTATGAATACCAACAAAGCGCGACCGATAACCTCAATTTGCCACAAGTCAGTATTGGTGCGAACTACACACGTTTAGACACCGATGTGACGGTTTCTGGCCAGCAATTGCTAGACAGTACTGGCGCACACATTACGTTGCCTCCACTTTTTAATGTCACTTCTACCATTACTGAGCGCGACATCTTCTCTTCTTCTATTCGCGCTATCTGGCCAATTTTTACTGGTGGACGAATCAACGCAGCGCAAGCCGCAGCGGAAGGTAAAACGGATGAAGCCAAAAGCCAGCTCGCGATGGAGCAGCAAGCGCGCTTTGAAGATCTCTCTAAATACTACTTTTCTGTCGTGCTCGCCAAAGAAGTATTGGCAACTCGCCAAGCGGTAGAAAAAGGCTTAACCAAACACCGTGACTTTGCAATTAAGATGGAAGAGCAAGGCCAAATCGCCCGTGTTGAACGCCTTCAAGCAGAAGCTTCGCTAGACAAAGCTAAGGTCGAGACACGTAAAGCGGCCAGTGACCTGAGTATCGCTCAAGCGGCTCTTGGCAAAATCTTAGCGCAGAACGACTTCGTCGAACCTTCAGAAACCCTATTCATTAACAACAATCTACCGCCGTTGAGTGCGTTTGTTGATCAAACCCTACTGACCTACCCCGGCTTAGATTTGTTGGATGCCAAACACAAACAAGCATCGAGCTTAATCAAAGCTGAAAAAGGCAAATATTACCCAGAAGTTTACCTGTACGGTGATTACAGCCTGTATGAAGACGACTCCCTTGCCAGCCAAATGAAACCAGATTGGTTAGTGGGTGTGGGCGTAAACATCCCACTGATCGAGTCCACTGGCCGCAGCGAAAAAGTCAAAGCGGCGCAAAGCATGGTCACCCAAGTCGATGCGCTAAAATCACAAGCGAAACAAGATTTGTCACTTCTGGTACAAAAGACCTACCTAGAAGCACAACAAGCCATTGATGAAGTACAAGGACTGGATTCCAGTATTGCACTGGCCGATGAAAACCTTCGCCTGCGCGAGAAAGCGTTCACTCAAGGCCTATCCTCGTCTTTAGATGTGGTCGACGCGCAACTGTATGTCGCGAGTGTAGAGACACAGCAATCAGCAGCACGTTTCCGCTATCTGATTTCTTTAACCAAACTATTAGCACTGAGCAGCGAAATGAACAGCTTCGCTCAATACCAACACACTGCTTACGTTCCAGCATCCACACCCAAAGAGGCAAAATAAGTCATGGCAGCAAAATCTCTAAAACCCGCTCTACTATCACTTTGTGCTTTGGGTGTCGCTTCTTGGGTTGGTTATCAGTTCTACCAAGCGTATCAACCGGAACCAGCTCGTTTACAAGGTTTGATTGAAGCGCAGCAATACAGCATCTCTTCTAAAGTCCCAGGTCGTATTGATGAAGTTATGGTGCGCAAAGGCGATGACGTAGAAAAAGGCCAATTGATCTTTACCCTTCACAGCCCAGAAATCGAAGCAAAACTGGAACAGGCAAAAGCGGGAGAAAAGGCCGCTGGTGCCTTGGCGTTAGAAGCAGAAAAAGGCGCGCGTGAGCAACAAATCCAAGCCGCAAAAGACCAATGGTTGAAAGCGAAAGCGGCAGCGGATTTGATGGAAAAGACTTACCAACGTGTAAACAACCTATATAAAGATGGCGTAGTCGCAGAGCAAAAACGCGATGAAGCCATGACACAATGGCAAGCTTCGAAATACACCGAAAGCGCAGCGTTCCAAATGTACAACATGGCGAAAGAAGGTGCGCGTAGCGAAACTAAAGTCGCAGCAGCAGAAAAAGCGCGCATGGCAGCAGGCGCAGTAGCCGAAGTAGAAGCGTACGCAAAAGACACACAAATCTACAGCTGGTTTGATGGTGAAGTCTCTCAAGTTCTACTGCAAAGTGGCGAGCTTGCGCCTCAAGGCTTCCCGGTTGTGACGGTTATTGATACTCAAGATTCTTGGGCAACACTGAACGTACGCGAAGATTTGCTCAAGCACTTCACCAAAGGCACCACATTCAAAGCTTACCTACCTGCACTGGACAAAGATCTTGAGTTTAAAGTGACTCACGTTGCCGTAATGGGTGATTTTGCAACTTGGCGTGCAACAGACGCATCGAAAGGTTTTGATCTTCGTACCTTCGAAGTCGAAGCTCGCCCTACCCAACCTGAGCCTGAGCTTCGAATGGGCATGAGCGTTGTGGTTGAGCTGTAATCGCGTTGGTTTAGCACTATGACGATTCAAATCTCACAACGACAAATCCTGCGACGTGATAAATGGCTATTCTCTTGCCTGACGTGGGTGCCAATCTTATTAGCCGTCACTATGTGGAGCGTTTTCTCGGCAGGCATTGCCAGAGATCTCCCAATAGGTGTGGTTGATTTGCAGCACTCACAATTGTCACGCAAGATGATTCAATCTCTTGATGCCTCTTCCACTCTTTCTGTTGATTACCACTACACCAGTGCAACAGAAGCGAAGAACGCGATGATTGAAGGTGACATCTACGCTTACGCCGTGATCCCGCCTCAGTTTGACCAAGACATTCTTTTGCATCGCCAACCGCAGTTATCGGTCTTCTTCAACAGCCAATACATTTTGGTCGCGAAGTTGATCAACTCTGCGGTTGCGCAATCTCAAGGCTATTTTGATGCTCAGCTCGAAGCCATGGGTAATCTAGCAAAAGGCAATACCACAACGTTAGCCGCCATTGGTCAAGCAGTGCCGATTTCGACTCAGATTACGGCCTTGTTTAACCGTAACACCAACTACGCTCAGTTTTTGGTGACAGCGATTGTTCCGGCGATCTGGCAGATCTGTGTCGTAGTCAGCACCATTTTGATCCTCGCGGCGCATTTTCGCCTTTATGGTAACGGCAACAATAGTTTTGCTTTCTTAGGCGAGCGCCCTTTCACTCGACTAAGCAAAATTCTAAGCCAGTACATTCCTGTCTTTATGGCACAAGGCGGACTGTTCTTAATCTGGTTTTATGTACTGCTGGATTGGCCGATGGAAGGCAGCTACTTAGTGATGCTGTTAGCGCAGTTCGTAACGACCATAGCGTGCATCATCATGGGGGCCTTGTTCTTCTTCCTATCGATGGACCCTGCACGCGCGATGAGCTTTGCTGGCGCGTTTACAGCGCCGAGCTTCGCGTTTATGGGGATTACCTTCCCGGTTTCAGACATGAATGCTCTCGCCCATGCATGGAGAGGATTGCTGCCAATTACGCATTACATCGAAGTTCAGGTAGATCAAGCGAACTACGGTGCAAGTGCCGCGCAATCTATTGGCTCACTCTGGCCAATGATTGGGTACATTATCCCGCTCTTAATGACAGCTGCGTTGATGGCAAAACATCGCAACACAGCGTTGAAGAATGTCGCGTCTTCAACAAGTAGCAAACAGGAGGCTGTATGACACTGTGGCAACTGATTAAAACAGAATTTCGCTCAGTGATGACCAACCCTGTGGTGGTACTGACCGTCTTTGGTGGCGTGGTGTTTTATTCGTTCTTGTACCCGCTCCCGTACGCGCAACAAACGCCGAGAGAACAGCCTATTGCGATTGTGAATCTCGATGGTAGCCAAACCAGCTTGAAGCTTGAACGTATGGTAGACGCGACACCACAAGTCAAAGTGGTGACTCGCCTACACACCATTGCCGATGCAAAACAAGCGTTCTTAAACCGCGAGATAACGGGCTTCTTGGTTATTCCAGAACACTTCTACAAAGACTTGTTGCTTGGCAGCAGCCCTACTCTGGCTTATGCCGCCGACGCTTCTTACTTCTTGGTCTACGGCACTGTGGTAGAAGGCTTGGCAACAGCAGGCGGTACGCTTGGTGCAGAAGTAAAAGTGAGCAAGATGGTGATCGATGGCGTGCCACTGAGCATGGCAAGCCACGACTACTCTGCAATCAAGCTCAATATGAAGCCTACCTTCAACCCGACGATGGGCTACATCGAATACGTGGTGCCAGCGGTGTTTGTGTTGATTCTTCAACAAACGTTGATCATGGCAATTGGTTTGCAGACCGGTACTCAACGCCATGGTCGCGGTTATTGGTCGCAAGTACCAACGGGCGCTTTGCTGTTCGCCAGAACCTTGGTCTTCGTTGCTATTTACTACCTGCTTAGCGCTTACTACTTTGGCTTTAGCTTCGAACGCTTGAACGTCAACCACATTGCTAACGCAGGTGAGCTACTGACCTTGCTGTTGCCATTCTTGCTTGGCTGTTGTGGTTTAGGTTTATGGCTCGGATACTTGCTACCAAGGCGAGAGCTGGTGACATTGGTCGTGCTGGTTAGCTCAATGCCATTAATCTTCTTGGCAGGCTTTATTTGGCCAGTTGAGTCGATCCCAGCCCCGCTGCTTTGGTTTGCAGACTTGAGCCCAAGCACTTGGGCAATCAAAGGCTTTTTAGCACTAAACCAAATGGGCGCAACGTGGCAACAAGTGGCTAAACACTGGACCGCACTTTGGGTACTGACGGTACTTTGGGGCGGCGTTGCTTACTGGATTGCCAAACGCAATACCAAACCAGTAGTAACAGAAAGCTTAGGTTAACGGCTTTTCATCCAATTAAGAAAGGGGCTCACGTAGCCCCTTTTTGTTTGTGTAGATGTTCTAATGACTGAGTTGAGTAGCGGAGTCACAGGCTCCTTTCTGGACAGAAGCGAGCTAAGATCTTTACTTTAGCTCACCAATGTAGGATTAGCAAAAGTGCATCGCAACACCAAACATAGGAGGTCAAACCTCCCACTGAAGAAAGAACTATTGATTAACCTGTTCTTCTTTTTTAGGTAGTAGAATTTTAGTCCATTCTATTGGATGGTTATTTAG
Source organism: Vibrio sp. LB10LO1 (assembly GCF_010092875.1). Taxonomy (NCBI): domain Bacteria; kingdom Pseudomonadati; phylum Pseudomonadota; class Gammaproteobacteria; order Vibrionales; family Vibrionaceae; genus Vibrio; species Vibrio sp. LB10LO1. The sequence goes on along the minus strand of NZ_JAADJW010000003.1, from coordinate 148,725 downwards.
CTTAAAATCAATCTCAAACTGCCGAAGAGAGGTGTGTTCTGGGTAGTTCTCTACTGCCATTTCAACCAAATCAATTGCGGAAGAGTAATTCCCTGATGAGCGATAGCGTTCTGCTAATTGAAGTATGATTCCCGCTTCAAATAACTTGGGACAGCGGAATTTTAGTTTGTTATCCCTCTCTCTAAAATACATAATTAAACACTCATAGTGAGTAGTCACATCCCAAGCTGGAGTAACATTAAAAAGAAGGTTCACAATTAACGCTTCAGCACTTGGGGCGGATAAAAGCTTCTCATGGGCGGAAATGAAGCTATCAGAGTTTTCCATTCGCTGGGATTCTGAAACAAAGCCATTAAAAATAATATAAAGAGCTATGAACGACAATTTGTCTCCTTTTTTAAGCTCATTTATTTTCCCTTCAACTACCGTTAACAATTCAGTTAAATCTGTCACCACACCTTTAGAGTCTATGGCCATTCGGTAAGATATTTGAGACAAAAATCCTTCTAATTTCATGCTACCTGCACCTTGATATAGGTTAGCTCTTCCAACCCAATATTGAGGTGCCATTGGCATTTGCACAACTCCAGACCTCTCAAGAGAATAATCATATATTTCACTTTCAACTGTGGGTTGCTGCATAATAAACTCTGTTATTACGTGCCTTGCAAGTCTTGACAACCCTTGGATAGTAAGCCAAGTTTTTTTATTAATTCTGCATGTCTCCGTATACGAATCAGTTGTGATTAATTGGTCTGGAAGTTTTCGCAAATTATGAACATATTGCGACCGAGCTTGGTAAGCATTTGATAAGGCATTAGCTAAGTCATTTCTCGATATAGGATTTATAACGTCTGTCGTTTCTTCTCGATAGTAAGAAGGACTAATATTTTCTAGAGAAAAATCTCTGAATCGACGGCTCAGAGATGTATGCTCAATATCTAGAAGCGCTGCCCTCACTTTTTCTGAGGTTTTTTCATCTGCATCAGATAAAGCTGAGTCGACAAGCCTTCTTTTTCTCTGATCATAATCCAACCACGACGCTTTATGACCGTCGAAGTTTTGTGCAAGGGATTCTATAGAGGCAACCAATAACGTATAGGCCAATTCGAAGTCGTCAGCTATACGATGCATTCCCGTAACATAGGTTCGAATAGAACTCATTACTCCGAGGTAGGTATTCCTTTTTAAACCTATTAGTTGTTTTATAAATGCTACTAAGTGCTCTTCGTCTTTTTCATTACAGAAAACATCTTTGTCAAACACCCGCTTGACGATTTGCTTTGGTGTTGAATGTGTAGAAATACCACGTTGCTCGCCAAGCAACCTATCAGTAAGAGTATAGCTAGGTGAAGCTGTACAGTTCAAAGCAAATGAAATAATGGCAGAAAAGTCCAGTATATATGGGTCAACCCCATGTGATATGAGCACTCCAACACTATGACCGTTGCCTTCAACTAGTTCTTCTAGTTCGTAAACAATAGTATTTGATTGTCCCAAGTTTGACGTGGACAGCAGGGAGCCAGCATCAGTATCCAGCCTTTTATCTTGGTTAAGCCGTAAATTTGTATACAGTACACCCCGTAGATTATTTCTATACTCTATTTCTCTTTGAAACATTTTCCCTGAACATATCTGTAGCATTACGAAACCTTTGAATTAATACTCAACCAAAGACATATTCATGCATTAGAAAATTTAGGTCAATAGCAGAGAGGGGCATACTGTATATTGTTAACCGCTAAACAGGGGTAGAGCAGAAATAAGTTAGTACAGAATCGACTTTATCATAATGGAAAAACTATCAAGGCGAAGTCACTTGAAGAAAAGACCCACAATTTACTGGAGGCTACAGGCATGTTCGCAAGCGAGCTAAGGGGCTCCCATTCACCTTGAACAGCTTTTCCTGATAAATTATTTAACCTAAAGTCGCCCTTCCGCTTCCAATTTCAGCCGATATTTATCGGTACACCCCTTTGTAATAGCAGATGATTTGAGTATCTCTAGAGCAGGAGATGAGGAGTTTTTGCGCTTTGATTGCTCATAGTAAAGCATATCAGCGTAGATAAGCATTTCACGAGTCAACACCCAACGGCTATGTAGGTAAAAACTGCTAGCATTTATAAGGTTAAAGTCGTCAGTGTAGTTTTCTTCAAGAGCTCCAAGCTGCTTACTGCCTTTTCTAATACCACGAGCAGTACTCAGAATTTCCCCTTCAGTAGAGGCAAGGTATAGCCGGTTATCCACTTTTATTTCATGTCCTGTCCTTGGGCTACTATTAAAAGCCCAGGCTTGGGCGATTTTTCTGTTAGAGTCGTTGTGCAGTACATGCATCGCCAACCCTCCTCCCAAGGAGAATCCAGCTACAATTAAACTTGGTGTCCCTTCCTTTGAGGTATCTGTATGATGCATCTCAATATAATCTAAAACTTTATTAACATAGTTCTGAGCATCACTATTTTGAAGAGGGGATGGATTTAAATTCTGTGTAAACCAATCCCACCAACTATCAGTGCCGCTAAAGGCTACAACAACTTCTTCGAGCTGAGTTTCATCATTTGGGTCATAAATAAGGAAAGTTGAAGCTTCGAACCCAGAAAAATTCCTTTCATTAAGAAAGCTAATTTGTTGCATATATTTGGGTGCTTTAAAATGCTTATCCTCATTCTTTCCTTCCTTTTGCAGCACTAATGCACTGGCTAGGGCGTACATGTACCCCTCTTGAGCCAATCTAAATTCTGGTTCTTTCACTGGGTTTACAGAGCCTGACTCCCTGTAAATCTCGTTTGTAACGTCCAAATATCGTGCATTGCACCATGCGTAGCCCTCTTCAACGGTGCCATTTATGGGTAGAAGACTACAGCCAACTAATAAATTTACACATACTAAAGTAATCAATGCTGTTTTAAATATATCTTTGCTAATCCATTTATTTTTCATTCTTAGATGTCCTTTCCACTTGTCCCTAGCTTGATAAACCTAGTTCCCCTATTTGAGGTTTGCCAAATTAGCATGTTGACTTGCAACCTGAATCACAAACCAACGTGTTAGGTAAGTCTTAATCTCGCTAACGTGTCAAAGCCGATAAAAAATGAAAGGACAAATTTCCACGCTCAAAGGCCAATAAGGATGATGGTTCTATTCTGGATCGCACAAATCAATTTTTCACTCGTGCGACTGATTTACACCTCAGGTGTCACATTAGGAAGAATTGGGTAAATGCCGCCCCGAATCACAAGGCAGTTTGAGACTTATTTTTCGACAAAAAACGGTTTAGATCAACAGAACTAAACCGTTTCTATCTGGTTTGAAAAAGGTTCTTCAAACCATAAATCGTACTATGAGCTTACCTAACGAAAACTTGGGATAATCGCTGGTATCCCGGGTAGTAGGCCAACCAACGCCATTACGCTTGTTAGCACAACAAACATAATTCCAGGCAGTACCCAACGGCTCATTTTACTCAGTTCCCCACTACGTTCTTTACAGCCGACTAAGCCTAAGTTATCTAACAACATGGTGAGAGACCAACCAAACGCAGGGTTAACGAGCGCTGAAGAAAATACAACAATCGCCGCCGATTGGGTGGTTTTCCCTTCACGCGTCATTTCCATTCCTGCTTCTAGCAAAGGCACAAATACCCCAACAATAAGCGCAACACAAAGTACTGGTTGCCAGATCGCTAAATCCATTGGGTAGCCCCAAACCGCGGCGATGATACAGAACAGTGCCGTTAGCAAAGCACCAGCAGGAATAGGACGTTTAGCGATAGCCGCCGGAACGATGTAAGTTCCCCACGAAGACGTAAAGTTAGTACCACCGAGCAGAGAACCGAACGTCTGACGAATTGACGCTGTAGTCATCGTATCGTCGATGTTCATATGTACTTTTTCTGTACGCTCTGGATAGCTGATTTTTTGGAACACTTGATGCCCTAAAAAATCAGGCGACCACATGGCTACGGCTAAAATAGCAAAAGGCAATACTACCATGAAGTGTTCAATCGTCGGTAAACCTAACATCCAACCTGTATCTTCCCCCCACCAATACATAGGGTTCATATTGGGTAAGCCGGGCTCGGTTTGAAAAGAAAACGGAGCGCCCATAGCAAAAGCTAAAGTACCGCCTAGCAAGCAACTAAGAGGAACCGCTAGCCAACGCTTACGAAAGTGTTCCAGTAATGCATATAAAATAATGGTGCAAAAGATCACAACAAAAGCGATGTGACTCATCCCTATTCCCTCTGCCCAAGCGAACAGTTTTTTCACTTGAGAGACGGTTCCAACAAAGCCAAGGTAGAGTAATAAGCCGCCACACACGCCTTTACTGGTCAGGTTTGCCAGCATACTGCCACCTTTACTAATGGCCAACAGTATGCCAAAAGCACCGATCAGCAAACCAAAGGCCATAGGGTGCCCACCAGCTGCAACAACGATTGGAATTAATGGAATGAGTGGGCCGTGTGTACCCGCGAGGTTTGCGGTCGGCAATAGAAAGCCTGAGAAAAGAATAATGAAAACAGAGGCGATGAGCAGTTCATAACGAACGTTTTCTAATATAAAGCCTTCATTGAGCCCTAGCGCCCCAGCAAAGGTTGCGGCTATGGCTCCCACCATAACGACTTTGCCAATGGTCGCGGCCATCGCTGGAATGGCATCTTCTACCTCGAATCGGTAATCTTTGAACGGCAAATTGGGACGCCAGCGTTTAGGCGCCATGATTTGCAACTCGTGCTCTAAATATTGCTCTCGGGAATCAAATTCCGATCGTGGCTTATGTTGTTGCTCATAAGTGAGTTCAGCCTCATTTGCTTGAGGCTTATCTGTTCGTATCTGTACGGACTCTAAAGTACTGCTCATAGTGATTCCTTTCGTTCACACTCTAAGGTGTGTTTTCCAACCAACGTTATTTACTCACCAAACGAAGATTAAGCAGTTGATTGCCTACATTCTCTTCTACAAGAACTCGATGAAGGATGTTCATGAATCCTTGAATTTCAGTTGCTAGTACCTTATACCAAACGAAAAAATACAAATAGTGTCAGACAGTTAGACATTAGTCGTAGGTTGAGGGCTAACAGTATGAGCGTTGTGATGGAATTTGGTAGGAACGGTCTCACGGTCTTTGGCGAGAGCGAACAAAAGGTGTGGAAGCGTGGTGAGCCAACCGCAACAGAAAGCTTGGGTTAGCGGCTTGTTATCCAATTAAGAAAGGGGCTCTCGTAGCCCCTTTTAGTCTGTTGATTCATTTGTCGCAATTAGTCTAACAGCGCATCAACTGGATAACCGCTTTCGAAACACTCTCTGCTTCAATGTCTTCCAGCGTACCAGCAACAAACCAATGGCGATGAAGATATAAATCGTTGGTTCTGCCACCTCTGACTTCACCGACCAATAGAAATGAATCGGCGCCAATATCGCTGCCAAGTAAACCCAGTTATGCAGTTTTTGCCATTTAGGACCCATTTTACGTTGTATGGATTGAGTCGAAGTTACCGCCAGAAGTAACAAGATTACCCACACTGCTGCACCAACGGTCAAATAAGGGCGCTTAACAATTTCGGAGGCAAGTAAACTCCAATCCAATCCTAAATCGAGCACAGCAAACGCAACCAAATGAAGCACTGCCCAGAAAAAGCTGTATAACCCGAGTAGTCTCCTAACTCGAACTAACAAACCCTGCTTAGTCCAACGCGCAAGCGGGGAAACCAACAGGGTAATAAACAGCGTATTCAACGCGCTAATACCCGTGTAATGAATGATGCCTTGAACAGGGTCACCACCTAAGTTGTCGGTATTAATCGCAATAACCAGCAGACCTAAGAAACCCAGAGAGACAAGGTGGATCAGGACTTTAAGCGCAATGATGTGTTTTGGCGTCAGCTTTCTCAATAGAACTTCCTCAGATCCATATTCTTATAGAGATGTGCCACTTCTTCTTCGTAGCCGTTGAACATCAATGTTGGCTGTCTGCGAGCACTGAGCACACTGCCCTCCCCGATGAATCGCTCGCTTGCTTGGCTCCAGCGTGGATGGTCAACATTTGGGTTCACATTGGCGTAAAAACCGTATTCATTCGGCGCTAAACGATTCCACGTTGTTGGCGGCTCTCGGTCAGTTAAACGAATTCGAACAATAGACTTGATGCTTTTGAAGCCGTACTTCCACGGTACAACTAAGCGAAGTGGCGCACCGTTTTGTGGAGCAAGCGTCTTACCGTACAAACCCACAGAAATCAGCGTGAGCGGGTTCATTGCTTCATCAAGACGAAGCCCTTCTACGTAAGGATATTCAATGCTGCTAAACGAACCTTGAGCTGGGAACTGTTTTGGATCGTAGAGGGTTTCAAAAGCCACGTATTTCGCGCTGCTTTTTGGGTCCGCCATTTTGATGATGTCCGCTAAAGGAAAACCAATCCACGGAATGTTCATAGACCACGCTTCCACACAACGTAAGCGGTAGATACGCTCCTCTAGTGTGAACTTACTAAAGATATCGTCGTAGTCGAGCTTGATTGGGTTATTCACCAAACCGTCGATCTCTACCGTCCATGGGTCAGACACGAACTCAGAAGAGTTTCTCGCAGGATCAGACTTATCGGTACCAAACTCATAGAAGTTATTGTATTTCAGAACCTTGCTTTCAGGAGTAAGAGAAAGATCCGCTTGGTACTGCTGTGGCTTTGCAGCGCTAAGGTCAATTCGATTGTCTGAGACTGGCTTTTCCTTTGACGCGAAGATGTCCAAAATACCCGCTTGCGCATTTGCAGCGAGCGGCATACCGACAACCGCAATGCCAAGCTTTTTCAGTATTTCGCGACGCTCTTTATAGACAGACTCTGGCGTCGCTTCGTTTTCAGATAAAGCCCAACGATGATTCTTCTTAATCCACATAATCTTCCCCGAATGTGTTCATACTTTAGTAAATAGCGAACTGGTAATACGTTGATTAAGAGAGACCGTAGCAATGGCATTTCTATTTCATACAAAACGAAAAGTCGATATTCAGACGGGTTCGATGCTTAACATCAAGGATATTTAAGAGTGAATTAACGCCTCTGACTTTCAACAAAGATGGGCACCTTTCCGAAGCTTCCATCTCTGACATTACTGATGTCATCGGTAAACAAAAATGGCATGAACTTGCGAATCTATATTTGTAAGACGCGTTGCGTGTGAGGTTTAGTATCTATAAATAAGTAGACTAAAGAATTGAACCAGTGAGCCGCGTTTTGCCATAGGTTCAGTTCATCTCGCATGTCTGGACGTGGCAGTGGAATAACGATTTTAAACAGCAAATTTCTACTGCGTTCTTCTCTGATAATGATAAGATCTCCGAACCAGAATTATCGAGAACACCTATGTTTATCCATCATGTAAACGGCATTGACTGGCTGGTGATTACCGCCTTTGAAGAACTAAAGCCTCTATTTATTGAAGACGCTGGTTCGATTCCCGCTTGTTTCTCTATCACCAGTGAATTGAGCCTGATAGATCAAGCCAAGCGCACTTATGGATACTTGCCGCCACTCCGCGGCGTAATCACGGATACTGGCACCTTTCAAAGTCAAGATAACGAAGAAGATTTGAATCCACAACTTGCCTGCATAGTTGAAGGGCGTGGCCGAGTGTTTATCTATCACGGTGGCTTTGTCGCTTTTGTGGATGACGAACAAACGTTTATTACCCGATTGGACTGAACATGATTCAGTGAGTTGAAATTGGCGAACTGGCATTCGTAGCTCTGACTCAGAGGGTAAACGTAGACGAAAGGCTTTATATTGAGCTCGCAATATACAGCCTTAGATGCCCAACCAAACGCGACTTACTTTCTTCGAACGTCGCTCTTTATGTCGTAGCTGATTTGCTTCTCTACGTTCTTTAGCTGAGTTCCTGCCTCATGAAACGCCTTTTGGATTGCTGTAGCAACATGACGTTGGCCCTCTCCGGTTAAAAAGTTTGCTCTGTCTTTGCTTGTTTCAAATACACAGATGATTTTTAAGCTCTGTGGGAAGGAAGAGTAATTGACCGTATGAGTCACCCAAAGAAAGCCTTCGTAGCTTTTTAATGTATCTTCACAAACGTCGGTTAACACCTCTCTAATTTGGTTTTCAATCTTCTTATCTGACTTACGCATAAAGCAAACTTCCTATTTAACGCCTTTAAAAAGTGTTCGTTCACATTGATTGTAACTGCAGGGTACCTAAAGTAATTAAGCAGTCAAGCCAATGCAGTGGCACTTTGAAACGGTAAAGGTAGATCTCAATCAACTCGTTGATTTAATGATCTTTTCTATGTTGAGTCCGCCAAGTTCTTCTAGAATTGCGTTCTCGATAAAGATCAGAACACAAGAAAGCTCCCCTGATATGGGGCAGTGATTAGCTCAATTGTACGCAAATAGTAGGGTTGTTTTATGAGTGGTTTGCTCAAGCGCTACAGGCTTTCTACTTACAAAGCTGGCTCGTGGTATGGTTCTGTATACTTGACTATCACTGCCAGTGGCAACGGGATTGGCTTTCTGTGGGAAAAATTAGATGCTTATTGTAAGCAGTAGGATCTATTTTTGTGCTGACGGATCTAACCGTCAGCACATTAGGATTTCAATCGAACAATAGAATTAGAGAAGTAATTATTTCGATGCTATGCAGCAGCTGTGGATCATTTTATGCAACACCAAAATCACTAATGCTATTCTGATAGCATTTCATTAGAAATAAATCTTTCTTTAATTCCGATCTCGCAGCCTATTAACAATGATTCAGATAGTTCTACATTTAAATAATATCGTTCTGGTTGACTCATCGCTTGTTGAAACGCGTTAATACATCTATTTATTCGCTCTGGCTTCGAATAAGGGCTTTCTTGCCATTCTATACGAATCCTCTGATTGGTATGCTTTTCTACCCCACTTAGGCTATACTGGTTGGAACTTAACTTGTAGGCTGTGACTTGCTCGAAAAAGAAGATTTCATTAGCAAAACATGTATTAGTTGAAAGTAGCGCTAATAATAATAATTTATTTTTCATTATAAATTTACTCTTGGGAGATTTAAGTTAAAAACTTAGACATTAACTATAAAATTCATCACCCCATAAACATGTGGAAATGTAATTTCTTGCTCATTATAAAAAACAACGAGTTTCAATCGTCGTATTTTTAGAAGGAATAACTAAAACATCTATTTTTATCTTATGCTAATGAAAAAAGGATTGAATTACTGGTACTACCAACAAATCTGACAATGATCATGTTTAACGTGGTTAGTAATTACAATTAAAACTAAAGTTCCAACTATCAATAGAATGCTGGTGCGACATAAATAAAGTGATTTTTTTATCATTAAAATGCCTCCCCTCTTTAAATTATTGTATTTCATCATCCCCTAATGGATTAGGTGTATTAACTTACTGCTATCATCAACATTCACTTTGTAAGAACGCCTTATGCTTTATTGAATTACTCGATTTATAAATCAATCGTATTTTGATAATATTTCCTATTCTCATCCAAACAAACTATATGGAGAATGGTTTTGGGGCTAGATACTGCTTACATCCCTGTTGCAGAAGAGGACATAAAGTACTTCGTTGAAGACGTTTGTAACAACCCTGATTTGGTTGAACAAAGAGTGAATCAACTCACGCCTTCTGAGCAAGAAAGAAAGTTTCTCACTCATACGCTGTATAAAAACCTCTTAGCTCAGACTGAAAACGACCCATTCGACAGTCATTTTGGTTTTACTTCATGCTGTATTTTGGCGTATCTGTCTCCCTACTATTATGACAGAGGGCAATCGCTAGCAAGATTGGCAGATGAGTTCGCTGGTGAACAATCAGAGCACTTATTTTCGCTATTAAGTCGTTTCCAAACCTTCTTTTCGACCGTTCCTCACTGCGGTTATTCGGGCGGCCCTAACTACTGCTCCGGCTACTACGTACGTAAAGAAAACATAACCCCACTACTCGATGCGCTCATGCAATTAGATCGCGCTGTCGACCCTTTGTTTGAAGAAGACAGTGGCCTTATTAGAGCACTCAAATACGCACAAAATCATCAGACAGGCTTACTTGAAGCCTTCGACATACAAGTCCCATCCAGTGGTGAATTTTTCACGAGTCGTTTCAACTTGAGAGCTTGGTATCTTGACAACTTGGATGATGAAAGGACTGAAAAAGAGTGTATAGACACATCATTCACTATTGGCTTTCCTGTGCCATCTTCCAGCATTATCGACATGTTTGATACCGGACCTTTGATATTTGACTGGGTCCGCGCTGAAAATCTGTTACCTATCTTTGAAAATGATCCTGATCCCAAGAAAGAACGAGCGGTCAGCGGCCAATTGGAGATCAGGCTGATTTTTGAAGAAACGACACCACTAGTTGTAGTGCGAACGACACAAAATACACTGCTGCATGACCCAGAAAACTATGTTGAGAAAATAAGGCTGTCGTTTGAAAAGTACCTTACACAGAATGGGCTAGAGGCGAACTTTTTTGTCTCACTTCATGACTCCGAAAGCATACCAAAAGAGATCAAGTCGTCATCTGATATTGAGGTACGTTATTTTTCAAAACCAAGCTTTATCTTTAGTAGGCACCAATGGCTGTTCACTTTAGATGATGAGAAGTTAACCATGGAGTTTGGATATTCAGGCCGTATGGTGTTGTCCTTAAATGGGGAAAAGATCGATGAGTATCGACTATCGGATAAAGACATCCATAGAACGGTTTATTTCGCTGGGGGGCATTGGTACACCATTAGTGTAGATGCCACACAGTATCGTAATGGTGACTTAGGTTTAAAGATTTACAAGGGTGTCCAACCAAAAGCGGAATTTAAGTGTTTCAAAGGCGCAGAGCAATATCCGCTATCTAAAAACCTCGTTTTGATGGCTGGTGAGATGGCGACGATTTTTCTTACCCTGATGACGCTGGCCGCTCGCAAACCAATTCTTATTCCTCCACTACTTTTAATCGGCTTTCTGATGTTTAAGTACAATCAACGTCATCATTACTTTCTTAAGCCCAGTTACGAGTTAGAGGAAGATTCCCAACCGTAGACTTAAAAAGCCCACCGCGCGGTGGGCTTTGATTTATTTACTTAAATAAACATTCGAACTTTAATAATATAAAACCTATCAATCCGTTGTATTTAAAATCTAACCCTTAATTTTACACATCTCATGCGAAGGCGTAGCTTTGCATTTACTACTAAAATACCCTTCAGAAGACCTACTCATGGAACCGGCATACGAAATACAAGTAGCACATAGCGATAAAAATATAATTGTTTTCATTATATATCCTAGGACTTAAATTGATTTCTCATTTTTAATTGATGATACGAGTCACTTCGTAATTTCCATCTCGGTAAATTACGGCAAAGTTACTGAAAGATGTCCCAGTGGAAGTGTAAGGTTTAGCGGTTACGTTTCCATCAGCCGTAGCAACCGTTGCCGTCACTTTAGTAACTAAACAAAGGCCTCTTTCATCATCGGTCCATTGTTGGCCAGCGTTTGCAACATAGGTGCTTTGTAAACAAACAGCAAACTCAACTCGTCCCGACACATGAAACTGAGTGGAATTAGCAACGGTTACAAATGGGTACCCCCAACTGTCCGTGTTCTCATCGTAAGATAGGTTCCCTTCTTCAGCAGACATGGCATTTGCAGACATAAGCAATGAAAACACTGATAATAGAGACAACATTTTTCTATTCATAATAAACTTCTTCACGTGTGTAAATTAAAATTAATTCATTAATAAATTTCGCCGACTTCCTCTGGCGGAATCTTATTTACATTATACTTCTATTAATTAAAACACTGGTAAAACTGAAATCGATATATCTTCAATCACCTCCAATGGTATAAATAAAAACACGGAAAATTTAACTTTTCTGTAGATGCCAATCTTACGAAGTTTTTATCATGAACATAACTACTGACCTAATAGTCACTCGTTAATTAAAAAAATTTAAAAAGTAAATATAATGAAACTCATGATTTCTTGTGGTTTTAATGACAGATGTAATTTGATGAGTAACTGAGGGGAAAATCGACACAGATAAATTTAAAGGTAGCGATTTCTATCCGAAATCTAGACTTATAGCTCTAAAATATGTAGTGCGTTGTGTCGTTATTTTTGAGTGATGCTTGGAACAAAGCTGCTGAGGTTTGAGGTCTAGGGGACTCAGGGAGCCCCCTACGTGATTGCTACAATTAATAATCACTTCACATCCACGCTCAATGTGACGCCGGAAAACGCCGAATACGCGCTGATAAGAATGTAGAGGTCTTGCGATTCCATTCGCGCTTCACAACTCTCGTTGCTGTTGGAACGATAAGGTCGACAATCGTACGTTGATTTATCCGGTCGGCTCCCGGAAAGCGTATACAAATCCGCATCCCCCGCCCCACCAGACATCGACACAACGACGTCTTGTGTTCTTTCAGAAGCGGGTAAAACAAAGATCAATTGACCATTTTTAAGCTGCTGTAAATCACCGATCACGTCACCAACGGAGATTGTTGGGTATTCCGATGTTGGAGGCTGCTTACCCATTTTACCTTGAGGCAATTGCCCTCCAAAAACTGGCGCAATTTCTGGCCAAATTCGTTCCATCTTAACCCCTTGGTTTTCACAACCTCCATAGTGGTGAAGTGCGACAACCTGATGGCTATCCGATAGAAGAACCGGGGAGCCAGAAGACCCACCAATCGTGTCACAAAAATAACCAGTATCCGTCCCGGTGCCACGGCCGTTTGCACTCGCGACATCTATCTGACAAAGCCCTGAACCATTCTTGTCACTCTCTATCGCAATCTCTTTTGGATTACCTGCACCATGTTGTGGGATATAAATACCTGAACCGTAGACAGGAGGTGTATCCGTTAGTCCTAGATAACCAAACTGGGCAATGGTGTCGAAGTTGGTCACATTAAACAGAGAGTAATCAAGCGTGTAGTCAGTCTTAATCAGCTCATTACCCATGACTTTTACCACGTCATCTAAACTGCCATTACACGTCATACGTTGGTAGTTGAACCACACTTCTGTGTTGCGCAACTTGCCTGACGTCGAAACGCAGTGGTTATTTGTCATCAGATGGTTTTCTGGCCCCACTCGCCAAGCTGTACAAAGACTTCGGCCATCGATGAGCAATCGCGCGACGGCATGACTCCAACCAAACTCTGTCGGATGGCTTTCTTCCCAACAAGCAGCATCGCGTCGCTCATTAACACCGCAGGTAGAAAGCGTACCTACTTGTTGCAACTTGTCTTCACTGTAGCCTGCCGTGTAGTAATCAATGGCGAGACTGCCAGACTCAGAAGCACGACGCCATTCAATAGTGACAGCGTCACCAGAAATGGAACGTGCGAAAAAGGGCTCATTACTACCTTCGTGATAAGTCACCTTCTCTACTGAGTTATCAGAGCTCAATGTAACGGAATCACCAACGCCAAGATTGAATTGGGAGAAATGGACTTTGATAAAGCTCGCACCTGAATGATGGAGCTGATACTTGACGGTGTCGTGGCTCTCTTCTGTATTGGTAAATGTATAGGCATGTTCAATTTTGTCCGCCACTTGAATCAACTTTTCCTGCGAAGTAGCCAGCGAAGAAAAGAGCAACGTCGCTAAGAACAAACCAACCTGTATCCTTGGTATTTTCATGATATTTGTCTCTTTAAGAAGTGCGAATCTGAGCCGCTCAAGTGACTTCAGTTGAAGGAATTCACTGAAAGTACAAGCATTCGTCTAGGGAAACGATGGAAGTTCGTCGGGAACCAGCAACTCAGAATTATTTGGGATTGAGAGATAAAGCCCACCCGAAAGTGGGCTTAGTGATGAGCGTTAGTAGTTCGCCTGAATCGTCATACCGCTGTAGCTAGAGTATGCACGAATCATGATGTGGTAACGTCCACTTTGAGGCGCCGTCACAGTACATGTTTCGTTGTTGCCGTATTTATATGGTCGGCAATCCCAGCTGCTGCGTGTTGGTTTCGAACCAAAGCGAACGTAGAGGTCAGCATCACCACTACCACCAATGGTTTGAACAGTTAGACGTTGGCCAGCCTCTAGGTCAGCATAGAAATAGTCCATCGCACCTGTTGCGCCGCTCAAGCCATTCACTGGCACACCAGAGGTTAGCTTGCCTTCTGGATCTGGCGTTGGATTTGGACCACCACAATCTTGACCACAGTCTGAATCCGCCAAGCTATAGAGCAGCTTGTTTACGCTTCCGCGAGTGTCTGTGACTTTGCCATTGGATGCTCGTTCAGCAATCAGCGCCTCTAGCTGGCTTGGTGATAATGCACTGTTTTCTTGAAGATATAGCGCTGCAACACCGGCGACATGTGGCGTTGCCATTGAGGTGCCACTGATGGTTTTGTAGCCACCATCATACCAAGCGGATTTGATTTGCGAGCCCGGTGCAAACACATCGACACAGCTACCCCAGTTTGAAAAACTCGAACGTGAATCTGAGCTCGTTGTGGAGCCAACGGTCACGCCAGAAGGAACGCGAGCTGGTGAATAGTTACAAGCATCCGCATTAGAGTTGCCAGCTGCGAGCAGGAAGCTCACCCCTGATTGAATCGCACTTTGTACTGCGCTATCCAACGCTGTGGATTGTCCGCCTCCCAAACTCATGTTGGCAACAGAAGGTCCGGAAGCGTTAGCAGCCACCCAGTCCACCCCGGCAATGACACCGGATGTCGAACCAGAACCAGAACAGCTAAGTACTCTTACACCAACAATATTCACGTTCTTTGCCACACCATACTGGCTGCCGCCAATGGTGCCGGCAACGTGCGTACCGTGTCCGTTACAGTCACTTGAGTCTGAATCATTATCGACAAAGTCGTAACCAGAAACAGAACGCCCACCAAACTCGACGTGTGAATTGTTCACACCGGTATCGATGACATAAGCCGTTACCCCTGTACCATCAAAGTTGGCGTTGTAGTTACTATCAAGAGGTAGGCTGCGCTGATCAATTCGATCAAGACCCCAAATCGCATTGCTTTGGTTTGCTTCTACCGAGACTATCGGTTCAAGCGTTAGCATTTTATCTTGTTCGATGTAGTCTACTCGGGGGTCAGAGCGTAACTCATCGAGTTGGTTTGCATTCAATGTTGCCACAAAGCCACTGATGGATCGGTCAAATATGGACTCCGCCTGTATCGAATATAAACTGGACATACTGTCCACCGATTGTTGCGTGGACTGTTGAAAATCTGGAGAGTCGCTCGGCATCATTTGCGGCTGTTTAAAGACCACGATATAACGATCAGCGATGGCGACATCGTCCGGAGCGAGCATCAACGCTGCTGAGGCTTGTTGTAAATCAGAAGCACCTGGCAGATCCGTTGATTGAGAGTAAACGGAAGCAGAATGAAAACAGATTGCCGAGGTTATACAACAAGTAAGTAGTTTCTTTGACATAAAATGTTCCTTGAAATCATAGTGTTGTTGATTTTTACCTAGTACCAAACTGTCAACACGAAAACACAGACAATCAGCGTAATACGCTCAATACGTGCTGCAGTGACGTTACACAATTCAACCTAGAACAATGTGCAACCGGATGCGTAATTGATAATAATTCGTATACTCAGAAACATGACCAATTCCAAACCTTTCTTGAAATTGAAATGTAATGATTAACTCAGAGTTAGAGCAAACTCCCTAAAATAGAATAATTCTAAACATCGGACTTGTTGGCTGTTATATGTCCTCTACCAACGTCCTATTCGCGAGATAAAATCTCCACTTTTTCTCCAATCTAGAGACTCCATCTCTCAAATTCATTTAATTGCATAATTGACCTAAATCAACGAACCATTCGTTTATATTCTTTGCACAGTTGTAAACAAAAAGTGATCAGAACCGTGGGAAGCAAGCAAAATCAAATCGTGCAAAGTTTGTTCGCTTTTAACATCGTTTTTTGCCATAAAAACCATCGATTTTTTGCGTTTTATCGAAAAAAACGATTGCTATACCGTGGCTTCCAGAGCGTACCAACACGAAGTACGCCGCCCTAGTGAGAGTGAAAAATCACTTAAAAAGGAAGTTATTATGAAAACTCTTATAGCAGTGAGCGTCTTGTCAGCGCTGTCTTTCGGTGCTTATGCAGAGCGCCAATCCGCAGAGCCCATCAAGGTGATTGAACCGGTTGCTGGGCTTGACGCGAAAAAGGTAGAACTGGGTAAAACGTTGTGGTTTGAACCTCGATTATCCGCCTCTAACACTATCTCTTGTAACTCTTGCCATAACATCGCAAAAGGCGGCGTCGATAACCTACCAAGCTCCATAGGTCATAAATGGGCGATTGGTCCTATCAACTCACCAACGGTGTTTAACTCGGATTTGAACTTTGTTCAGTTCTGGAATGGACGGGCCAAAGATTTGCAAGAACAGGCAGCAGGTCCAATCGAGAACCCACTCGAAATGGCCTTTAGCCACCAGCTTGCGATCGACACACTTAAGTCAATCCCTCAATACCGCGAGTGGTTTCAACAAGCCTATGGCAGTGAGACGATCACCATTGATAACGTGACTGACGCGATTGCAACATTTGAGCAGACTCTGCGCACGCCAAATGCACCATTCGATCTTTGGTTGAAAGGCGACGACAACGCGCTAACCACAGCGCAAGTCGAGGGTTATAACCTATTTAAAGCAAAAGGTTGTACTGCGTGTCACAGTGGCCCATTAGCTGGTGGGCAAATGTACCAAAAAATGGGCTTAGTGAAGCCGTTTGCAACAGACAATCCAGATGTGGGACGCAAGGCGATCACGGGTAATGACTTCGATAAGTTTGTGTTTAAAGTACCAACACTGCGTAATGTCGAACTCACCTACCCGTACTTCCACGATGGCTCGGTTTGGGATTTAGAAGAAGCCGTAGCAATGATGGCTGACCTTCAACTTGGCCAGAAGCTAACGAAAGAGGAATCTGGAAAAATCACTGAGTTCTTACGTTCATTAACTGGTGACCAACCAGAGGTAACATTGCCTCATCTACCACCATCAACCAACGAGACGGCACGTCCAAATATCTAACTCGGTCGTTCATGAATAACAAAGGAGCCATGGTTGGTTGGCTCCTTTACTTCTTATCAAGCCGCTTTAATACAGTTTCATCTGTTGAATATATGGCTTTTTTAGTTTCACCTTCTTACTGTTATTACTACCAATTGCATATCACCCCACATGCATAGCCTCTGCTTTTATGAAGAAATTCAATGTAATCAAATTTTTTGGACGAGCTTACAGTAAGATATTGATTAGTAGTGTTAAGTGAGAGGTCTAAGGATAGATCAAGATGGGATTCAAAACCGTTCAAACACAATCGCATTATGTCGATGGCATACTCGTCACAGCAGAATACCACCGCCTGTCGACGAGGTTTACCTTACGAATTGGAGAAGAGATCCTCTATTCAAAACGGCTTTTTATTATCGCATTTAGAAACGCTCCAATTACCGTTAACAACCAGTGTTATCGTGTTAGGGTCATTTGGTGCTTAATTTGGCGAGCAAGGTTAACGAAAGACGACACTGTGGTGATAGAAGAACTGATTGATAAACGACGCTCAAAGTCATTATTTACTCTTGTATTCTCCACTATCATGCGAAGTTTAAAATATGTTTTCAGTTAAGCAGCTTCAAGTAGCGATTAACTACATTTGAAACTGCATTATCATTAGGCAAGCCGATTAAGCAACATTCACCGACTTCTTTTCATTGTTGTCTTGTTCAAAGAACTCTTCATGTAGCGCGCAAATCGCTTCCTTATACTCGTCATCACTCACAACAAACTGTACGTTAACGTTTCTCATTGATGAATGGAGAGCAATGGGTGTCACATCGCGATTCATCAGTGCAAAAACGCCTTTGGCTAACGTTTTATTGGTATCGATTTGGGAACCAATTGCAGAGATAAGAGCCACCATACGCCCAGTGATCGAGGCTTGCGGATAGCGCTTTTCTACTTTGTATCGCACTTTGTTTAGGCTATCGACACTGCCACCTAGATAATACGTTATTGAATTCGCATTCATCTCTTTACCGATAAGATTGACGCGCGCATCGGCGATGATTTCCATCAGTTCGTAACTGACATTGTCCACTTTCCCAACCATGGTTTGATCAAACAAGTGAAGCGCAAATACCTTCTGTTTTCCTGCGATAATTTCAATGCGATCACTCTCAGGACGGTAATCGGCCGAGATTAGAGTGCCTTTATGCTCAGGTTCAAAGGTATTTTTGATCTGCAATTCAATACCACTTTCTCGTAAACCCGCGGCTGCATTGGGGTGAATCGCTTCCATGCCAAGATTAGCCAATTGGTCGGCAACATCGTAATTGGTAAATCCGATGGGATTAACGCTGTCGACTCCCACGACTCTTGGGTCGGCAGAGCTTAAATGAT
The DNA here is from genome assembly GCF_010092875.1 of Vibrio sp. LB10LO1. Taxonomy (NCBI): domain Bacteria; kingdom Pseudomonadati; phylum Pseudomonadota; class Gammaproteobacteria; order Vibrionales; family Vibrionaceae; genus Vibrio; species Vibrio sp. LB10LO1. Next base: position 130,283 of record NZ_JAADJW010000003.1, on the reverse strand, counting down.
ATTCCTTATGAATAATCGCTAAATCCGCTTTGGTTGTTGCGGCAATTCGGCTGAAAGTCATCTCACTGTAGCCACGATCGTAGGTATGCATTAACCCTTCTTTGCAATACGCATAGCCAGTAACAATCGGTAACTCTTGGGTGACGTCAATATCTTCAAAGGCATCAGAGATGGACTCATCCAACGTTTTGGGCTGTTGGTTATCCCAACCAGAAAGGTCGACAAATTTTGCGTTAATTCCCATATTTTTGAGCTTTAACGCGGTGTTATAAGCGCTATGTGCTTCACCAATTGAAGAGAGAAACTCGCGGATCTGCGGCAAATAGTGACGCAGAGAAAACTGTCCATATTGACAAGTTTCTAGGATGTTGGTGACACATGTTTTTGCTTCCGCAATTCGGGAACGAATGAACTTATCCGCGCGCATGCGATTCATCGGATCGGCAAAAATATGTTCGTTTGTCAGCAGCATACGGCTTTCAACATAGGCTAGTGCGTCTTGCCAAGCTTCATCTCGTTTAGCGATAAGCTGATAGACACCTGGTTTACTGGTCTTTTTGCATTCCAATAGAGCGTCTGTCATTCCGCCATAAGCAGAAACAACAAAAATACGGTTATATGGGTTTTGTGGGCGAAGGAGAATGTTGTCGAGTACAGCATCGAATGCTGTCATAGATGTACCGCCGATTTTTTCTACGGTAAATGTCATGAGGGGGCCTTAATGATTGGTAATTTAAAAGAATGGATAAGAAAAAGGGGTGAAACATCACCCCTCTAAAACATCAGTGGGCTAGTCCACCAGCGGATAAACGCCATTTTCGTCGTGAACTTCCGCACCCGTGATTGGTGGATTGAACACACACGCCATGACCATTTCTTTGTTTTTATAGGCGCGTAAGTAATGTTCGTCATGCTTATCTAGGATGTACAACGTACCCGGTTTGATTGGGTAAGTTTCACCGCCAACGACTTCAATTTCCCCTTCTCCACTCATGCAAAATACAGATTCCAAATGGTTCTGATAATGAATGTGTGTTTCGGTTCCTTCGTATATCGTCGTGATATGGAATGAAAAGCCCATGTTGTCGTCTTTCAATAACATACGGACACTTTCCCAGTTATCAGACACAACTCGTCTTTCGCTATTGCGACACTCATCGAGTGTTCTAACGATCATAATTCTTTCCTTGCTATGATGCTTGTTTGAAAAGTTTGCTTGCGATGGCTTCGACTGAACCCTCGAAGATATTCAGCCCTTGGGTAAGTTCGGCTTCAGAAATGGTCAATGGGCAAAAGAACTTCACCACCTCATCATTTGGTCCTGCGGTTTCAATCACCATTCCGTTCTCAAAACACGCTTTTGCAATATCACCAGAGATTTCACCGTTCTTACATTCAATGCCAATCATCATCCCGCGACCTTTACGTTGTATAAACAACTCTGGGAATCGTTTTACCGATCGTTGAATGACTTCTTCAACCATGTTTGAACAGCGCTTAATGTGCAGCTCAAAGCGGTCGTTTGACCAGTATGTTTCGAGTGCTTTAGCTGCTGTGACAAACGCGTGATTATTGCCGCGGAATGTGCCGTTATGCTCGCCTGGTTTCCATTTGTCCAACTCTGGTTTTAGCAAAACAATCGCCATTGGTAGACCATAACCGCCGATGGATTTCGACAGTGTTACCATATCTGGCTTAATGCCCGACGGTTCAAAGCTAAAGAATGTCCCTGTTCGACCACACCCAGCTTGGATGTCATCAACAATCAATAAAATATCGTGAGCTTTGCACAGCTTACTGAGTCGTTGCAGCCACTCGTTAGAGGCAACATTCAAACCGCCCTCACCCTGTACGGTTTCAAGTAAAACCGCCGCTGGCTTGTCCATGCCTGCCGAGTTGTCAGTCAGCATGGTTTCAAACAATTTCAAACCATCAATGCCTGCATAACCTTCAAATGGAATTCGCGTTACATTATTTAAGCTTGAGCCCGCGCCTTGGCGATGGTGTTGATTACCCGTTGCCGCAAGTGCACCTGCAGTACAGCCATGAAAACCGTTGGTGAAGGCAACGATACTGCTGCGTCCCTTCACTTTTTTTGCCAACTTGATTGCAGCTTCTACGGCATTGGTACCGGTTGGGCCCGTGAACTGAACTTTGTAATCCAGCCCTCTTGGTTCAAGAATGTATTGATTCAGTGCTTCAAGAAAAGCGGCTTTGGCTTCTGAATGCATGTCCAAGCCGTGTGTAATGCCATCCATTTCAATGTACTCAAGCAGTGCTTGCTTAAGTACTGGATTGTTATGGCCGTAATTGAGAGATCCCGCTCCAGCAAGAAAGTCGAGGTAACGTTCACCTTGCTCTGTTTCTAACCAGCAACCTTTCGCGCTACGAAAAACGACCGGAAAACTGTTTGAGTATGAACGTACGTTGGATTCCTGCTTTTTAAAAATATCCATGATAAGACCGTTATTTGATTCCTATTGGTGGGTTTATTTGAGAGGGATACGATACAAATATTCCGTATCGTGCTTGCCTTTAAAGTGTTTGTCTTCGTCCAAGAAGGTACTCACTTCGCCAGCATTGCCATTTTGCGCATCGAGCTTTTTGAATAGCGCCCAAGACGCGTCGTTTGACTTGGTGATCGTGGTTTCAATAGCGTTGATACTCTCGAGTCCTTCTCGGTCGAGTAAGTTACTGAGCATTTTGAAAGCCAGCCCGTTACCTCTATATCTTGGCGCTACGGCGACTTGCCAAATGAATAACACGTTAGTCTCACCAGGCTTCTGGTAACCAGAGATGAAACCGGCAATCTCGCCTTTGTGCTCAACTAAAACACAGGTTTTGCTGAAATGGCTAGATTGAAGGAAATTACAATATGAAGAGTTCATATCGAGCGGAGGACAATCTGCGATCAAACCATAAATATCGTCGCCATCAGACACGACAGGTTCACGAAAAATCCATTTTTTGCTTGGGTCTTCTCCAATCTCTGGATACATCACCCAAGGGGCTGAGGTAATCATGTGTAGATACATACCCTTCGTACACTAATTAAATTTCCTTTTTATTATGCACACTGATAGTGCATAAAAATCAAACAAAGCCGCTCTAAATACCTACTTCTTTGATCTATGTCGCATTAAGGCCAAATGAGCATGACTTTAAAAATAGTTTGAGCTCTAATGTATTTATAGGGTAAAAAATTAATCGAAGCCAAATGAGCAAAACATCGTCAGTTTCGCACTGAGGAATTGTTTCGAGCAGGAAGAGAATGGCAGCCGATTGATGACTAAAGATGAAGAATTCAGATAAGAAAACGGCACGCCGAAGCATGCCGTTTTTTCGTTGTTACGAAGAAAGCTTAAATTACGCTTTCGCTTTCTTCATTGACTTTGATGTTGGGCGAGGCTCATCCATCAAACCTTTCACTAGAGATACCGTTGCAACCAACAGTACGATAGTGAATGGCAGACCAGTTGTTACCGCCATCGCTTGTGCAGCCGCGAGACCACCACCAAGCATTAGCGCAATTGCAACTAAGCCTTCAAATGTACACCAGAATACACGTTGAGGTGTTGGTGCATCTACTTTACCACCCGCGGCAATCGTATCGATCACAAGCGAGCCAGAGTCCGCTGATGTGATAAAGAACACCACAACCAGAATAATACCCACGATAGACGTGATCTGAGACAGTGGCATCACATCTAGCATCGCGAACAGTTTAAGTGGAAGCTCTGCATCAAATACCGCTTGGTAACCATCGTTCACGTATTGGCTGATCGCCGTACCACCAAATGCCGTCATCCATAATACACACACGGTTGATGGGATCAGGATAACACACACGATGAACTCACGAACTGAACGACCACGAGATACACGCGCGATAAACATACCGACGAATGGTGACCATGAAATCCACCACGCCCAGTAGAACGCCGTCCAACCTTGTGAGTAGTTCACGTCTTCACGGCCGAATGGCATTGAAAGCGCTGGAACATTCGCAAGGTAGGACATGATGTTCTCGAAGAAACCAGTCATGATAGCGACTGTCGGACCCACGATGATCACGAACAAAAGCAATAGTGCCGCTAAGCCCATGTTGATTTCAGACAGGCGTTTTACACCACTATCCAAACCAGCGACTACTGAGATCAAAGCAAGTGCTGTGATGATCACGATAAGCACAACTTGCGTTGTCTCTGTCATAGGGATACCGAACAGGAAGTTTAGACCTGTAGCTGCTTGCGATGCGCCGTAACCAAGAGAAGTCGCAAGACCAAATACCGTCGCGACTACCGCTAAGATATCAATAATGTGACCAACCCAACCCCAAACTCGCTCGCCAAAAAGAGGATAGAAAATAGAACGCATCGTTAGAGGTAGGCCTTTGTTGAACGAGAAGATCGCCAAGCCAAGTGCCAATAGTGCATAAATTGACCATGGGTGAAGTGCCCAGTGGTAAATCGTTGCTGCCATACCCAGTGCAGACGCCGCTGATGTATCACCCTCTGCTGCGCCTAGTGGAGCCCAGTCAGTACGAACACCATTCTCAACGTTCACACCGCCAAGAGCAGCACTGAAGTGAGACATAGGTTCAGATACGCCGAAGAATACCAGACCGATACCCATACCAGCAGCGAATAGCATCGCTAACCAGCCTGCGTAAGTGTAGTCCGGTGTTGCTTCTGTACCGCCGATACGAACGCGACCAAGTGGCGTTACGATCAGGATCAAACACACCACGACAAACACGTTGCCTGCAGATAGGAAGAACCAATCAAGATTCGACACTAGCCAACCACGCAACCCCGCAAAGAACGGTTCTACTTGTTGTCTGAATGTCAGTGTTAACACTACGAACAGGATGATCGACATACCTGAAATAGCAAACACACGGTTGTGAATATCAAGTCCAAAAGGACCTACTTTTAACGCGACGTTGTCCTGACCAATCTGGTAATCAGTATCGATCGGGTTCACCTTACCGTCGGGGCGTTGTATACCGCCATTGTTGTCGGTGCTCACGATTTATCTCCTTAAAAACGTGGCTATATTTAAGTTCAAATTAAGCTTGATGTAGGAAGCCGAGTGATGACTTTCTTGTGTAACTTGCTGCAAAGCTTATGTGCGATCGTTGTGTCGCTTTTAGAAGGGTTGCTCTACTTTATAATTTTACCTTCAACCGTCCTGATATCGCATTGCATTTTGTTATCAGGACGACCAATAAAATTTATCGCCAATGTATTAGCGAGACTAATAACTTACTGCCAAATCACAGACAACGGCATGTCACCTTCAAAGTGGTATTGCAACTGCGCCTGTAACAACTCAGCGGTAGCAAGAGCATCGGTCAGCGCATGGTGTGGCTGATAAGCAGGCAAATGGTAACGCTCACGCGCATGACCGAGACGTACCGAGCCAGGCTTTTTACCTTTGAGCTTGTTCAACCAACCTTCACACTCTCGACGCTGAATTGCGTATTCGATGTCCAACGTATCAACGACTGGAAATTGAATCCCCTCTCCCAGGCTGTTTAACAATGCGTTATTGAAGAATTGACGCTCGATGTTTTTGTAGTGCACCACTACAATCTTTCCGGCTAACTCATCAAGAATGGCATCTAGAATTTGCTCAAGTTGCGGTGCATTCTTCACTTCGGAATCGGTAATGCCGTGGATCACCACCGATTCTTCATTCAGTTCTCGATTTGGATTTACCACCCAATGGCGAGATCCGCTGCACTGCACTCGCCCTAGCGTAAATGGCACCAAACCTATGGTGAGAATGGCGTCTTCCTCGGCGTTTAAACCCGTGGTCTCGAAATCGACGGAGACAAACGGTACCTCTTTTAATGGCGTATCACCATTCACAATAGGCGTAGAGTAATAGCGTTTTAATCGAGTATCGTTCGCTTGTTCGGCAAGCTGCTTGAAGTAGATCGGCCAATCGGGTGTCTGGCTGGTATCAAGCAAATCGCGACTGTCTTGCTTTTGTTTCGAAAACCACATCATTTGCCACTTCTCTGATAACGGAACTTAATGTAGTTCTGCGCGTTGCTTAGGATTTGGAATGCGGCTTTTAGGTTACGGCGTTCAAACTCCGACATTTCTTCTGGCTCGATGTTGTTGTCCGGCTCTTCGCCGTTTTCGATATCCAGTGCTTGGTGTCGGATTCGCACCATGTAGATCAACTCCATCGCATCTTTTAAGTCCATGCCACGGCCTTTCGGTAAGATGCCCGCGTTGTTGATGTCATCCAGACGTTCAAACGAGTTTTGCGAACGGGAACCAATCGCCAAAGCATGCACACGAATGAGATCCGCCATTGGCGCAGTGCCTCGGCGTTTCAAGTTGATGGAATTGCGATGACGGCCGTCTTTCTCCATTACAAAGTCTTTGAAGAAACCAAGCGGCGGCGTTCGACGAATCGCGTTGTAAGCCATACAAGCCAAGAATCGATTGTTCTTCTTGGCACGACGTACAATGAAGCCGCTCAATTGCTCTGCCCATTTCACGCGTCCATGTACGCCAAGTAGGTCGAAGAAAATACTGCTGTTCAAAAGTCGCTCTGGTGTTGGATCATCAATCCAGTTTGCAAAACACTCTTCCCATTCGGAGCGCGTTTTACGCCACTCTGGGTTAGTCGCCATGATATCGCCAGTACAGTAGGTGTAACCGCACTCTGCCAATCCATCACAAATGAACTTCGCAAACTGAGCAAAGTACTCACCATGCAGTGCTGGGTCGTAGCTGTTATCCAGAATCAGCGCGTTGTCTTGGTCTGTGACGATAAGCTGTTCATCACGCGCCATAGAACCCATCGCCAATAAGCAATAAGGGATTGGCGCAGGACCTAATTCTTGTTCTGCTAACTCTGCCAGTCTCTGTTTAAAGCTGCTGCCAATCACCGACATTGCCCGCCCAACCATGTGGGCATTTGCATCTTCACTCACCATTCTCACAAAGCAGTCTTTCACTTGTTTAGAAACCGCTTTGAGATCTTCGACTGAGTTTTGTTGGAAGATAGAGCTCACAAGCAACAAGCTGTTTTGCGACTCATAACGGACGATATCCGTCATGCTAATCACACCAATTGGCTTTTTGTCTTTAAGAATAGGCAGATGATGGACGTTGTAACGCAGCATTGTCAGCATGGCTTCAAACACGTAAGCACTGTAATCGAGCGACACAACGTCGTAACTCATTACTTCACTCACAGGAATGTCGCTGTCTCGCCCTTCAGCTAAAACGCGCACGCACAGATCTTTCTCGGTCAAGATACCAAGCAATTGATCATCGTCGTCTTCAGTAATGTCTTCTTGTGCGCGGACAATCAAAAGCGCAGTAACGCCCTCTTCCGCCATCAAGATTGCCGCCTCACGCACCGTTGCAGTGGCTTCTAGTGTCACTGACTCACGGCTTAAGATCTTGCGCGCTTTCGCAGTAGTAAAGTCATTCCCATCTGAGTGGTTTGATACCGCGGTACGCAGCCTGGCGCTGTCTTCCAATTCCATGAAATCAGCAAAGTTCTCAAACTCGTCACATAGCTCAGTGAAAATCTTCTCTGGAATGCAGTAAACCAAGGTGTCTTCAATCGCTTTAGCTGGCATGCGGACACGGTTATTCATCAACAACCCCATTTGTCCAAACAAGCCACCAGCATCGATACGGTTGTACAACTCGCCTTTGCGGCGGAAGATTTCCACCACACCACTGCGGATCATGTATAAATCACGAATGTCATCGCCTTTCTTGAGAATGTCTGTCCCTGCGCGGTAATACGCGACTTCGGCATTCATTGCGATGTTTCTCAGGTGCTCTTCCGGTAAGTCATCAAAAGGTGGGTATTGGCTAATGAAATTGAGTACTTCTAATTGCTCGGCTTCCATTGTTTATTCCATGCATTGCCTAAACTAAGGCGATAAATATCACCAAGAAAATAATCACACAATAAATAAATCGAGAGGTCAGATAAAAAGATTTGTAACCATCGAAAAGCGGAATAATGACTGATTATTATTGAAACGAGCGTGTCGAAAATCGCTTGTTTTCATCTAAAAATGAGCAGTAAAAAACGCGATACATTCACAAGACAAATGACATATTTAGAAGCCAAAGCAATCGTTTTCTTGTGATCTAAATTACATATTGAACGCAAGAACAAAAATCCGTATATTGCGCCTGCCTACGCGGCACACCCTACAATGCACAACGCTATCCTGCTTCCACTGGTGCATTGATATTGGTGTTTAACTATATCCATGCAAAACACACCTTCCTCTTTTTCTCGCTTTTTTAAAGAATCGGGCGCTTTGTTACATCTATCGATCCCTATCATTCTGATGCAACTTGCCACTCAGTCAATGGGCTTTATCGATACCACAATGGCAGGCCAAGTGAGTGCTGCCGACCTCGCTGCGATCGCACTTGGCACCAGTTTATGGCTACCCGTTTCGCTATTGCTTCGCGGCATCATCATGGCATTAACACCTGTCGTGGCTTACCACCGCGGCGCACAAAGTTTGGATAAAGTGCGTATCGCATTTATTCAAATGCTTTGGTTGTCGGCGTTCGTTAGCGCAATTTTGATTGTTTACTTGCTGCTTGGTGAAACCATTCTCGTTGGCCTAGGCGTTGCGCCTGAGATCATTCCTATCGCCAGTGATTATGTTGTTGCGTTGGCATTTGGTGTACCGGGCATTGCGCTTTTCTACACCTTGAATGGCTTCTGCGAAGGGATGAACAACACTCGCGCACCCATGCTGATTTCGGTGATTGGTTTGTTGGTAAACATTCCTGTTAACTACATTCTGATTTACGGTAAATTCGGCATGCCGGCATTGGGTGCAGTTGGTTGTGGCTGGGCTACGAGCTTAGTTTACTGGCTGATGTCTGCCCTACTGTTTAGCTACATCAAACGCCATCATCACTACAAAAACATTCTGCACTTCGCTGAGCTAAAGCCGATATGGCAAGAGATCAAACAGCTGTTCAAACTCGGTATGCCGATTGGTTTGAACATTGCGGTTTGTGGCAGCATCTTTGCGGTGATTGCGCTATTGATTGGTCGTATTGGTGCGGAGAACGTTGCAGCGGCGCAAATAGCACTGAATATTTCTAGCATGACGTACATGATCCCAATGAGCCTTTCCTTTGGTATCACGATTCGTGTTGGTCATGCCTTGGGTGAACAAAAGCTTGAAACAGCTTCACATCGCAGCTTGGTTGGCATTATTACCGCAGCGCTATTGTCGCTGATTTCAGTCGGTTTCTTCCTGCTGTTCCCAGAATGGATCATTCGTTTGTACACCACAGATCAAGTGGTTTCAGCAACAGCGGCTACTCTGCTGATGTTTACTGCGATGTACCAATTCAGCGACGCGCTACAGACCTCTGCGAACGGCGCTCTGCGTGGCTACAAAGATACTAAGATCCCGATGATTCTGGCGATTCTTGCTTACTGGGGCTTGGCGCTTCCACTGGGTATGTTACTGGGTATCACCGATGAAATCGTTCCTGCCATGGGCGAAGAAGGCTTCTGGATTGGTATCGTGACGGGCTTAACCACCGCTGCAATTGCAATGCTGATTCGCTTGTCGCTGGTAATTAAGAAGCACAACCAAACCGCAGAAACGAATACCGCTTCGCAACCTGAGTTAGCAATTCAATAACGACTAGAGCGTTGATCGTTTCAATTAGAAAGGCTCACTGTCGCAGTGAGCCTTTTTGTTTTCTAGCTTGTTAGCCTTGTTTGCTTACCGTTGAGCTATCACCAGCATCGTTGATTCTGTAGCCGAGTTCGGTAACTTTCTGGCGGATTTCGTCAGCTTGTTGGTATTCCTTCTGCTTTTTCATTTGCAAACGCAACTCTACCAATTCCAATATCTCGCGAGGGATTTCTTCTTCCTCTACCTTATCAATCACCAAGCCAAACACATGGTCAAAATAGCGCGCCGTTGCCTTTTTATCTGCATCGCTTAATGCACTTCCAAGCAACTCCCACATTAATGCCATCGCTTGTGGCATGGCTAAATCGTTGTTGATGAGTGACATAAAACGCTCAACATACGTTTGGTCGACTTTGCCACCTTCGGGTAGTGCCGACACTTTCGCTTTCAGGCGCTTTAGAGCTGTTTGTGCTGCATCCAAGCTCTCCCACGTAAAGCTCAAATGACTGCGATAATGACTGGTCAGCACCAAGTAACGGTAAGCCAGCGGGTCATAGCCTTTCTCGATCAAGGCTTCAAGACGAAGTGACGTACCGGACTTGGAGATCTTCTCTTTATTAAGTTGAAGGAAGAAGCCATGCAGCCAGTAATTCGCTTGTACGTGTCCATTCTTTGCTTGGCATTGGGCAATTTCGTTGGTGTGGTGAACTGGGATATGGTCTTCCCCACCGACATGAATATCGAACACTTCACCTAGGTACTTCTCTGCCATCGCAGAACATTCAATGTGCCATCCCGGAAAGCCGACTCCCCAAGGGCTTTCCCATTCCATTTGTCTTGGTGTATCTCCGCTAAACTTCCAGAGTGCGAAATCAGTCGGGCTCTTTTTCTCCGCCATTTCGACGCGAATGCCCGCTTCTAAACCCTCGCGATCCAGCTTGGCAAGTTTTCCGTAATCAGGAAGCTTCGCCGAATCAAAATAAACACCATCGGAGGTTTGATAGGTGAAGCCCTGTCGCTCAAGCGCTTGGACGAACTCTATCTGCTCTTGAATATGCTCGGTAGCGCGACAAATGATGGAAGGCTTGACGATATTTAGCCTATCAAGGTCGTCTAAAAACGCATTTTCAAAATACTTTGCGATCTCCCATGCAGACTTGTTCTGTTTTCTCGCGCCTTTCTCCATTTTATCTTCACCTGTATCCGCATCAGACACCAAGTGACCAACATCTGTGATGTTCATAACGTGGTTTACGTCGTAACCGTTGAGTTCTAGCGTACGCCTCAGCACATCCACAAAAAGGTAGGTTCTTAAGTTCCCTGCATGCGCGTAGTCATACACTGTCGGACCACATGCGTACAAACCGACTTTACCTGATTCGATGATGTTGAACGGCTCAAGGGTGCGCCCCAGTGTATTAAATAGTTGTAATTTTGGCTGACTCATATTGTTATTCCTTTAAATGCAAAAAGGCCGCGAATGAAAACATCGGCGGCCTTTGGTATGTCTGTATGATCTTTTGCTAACTAATAGCTACGCGAAAGCCGCCGCACATCTTGGGAGGTGCGACAACAACAGTTAGTCGAGATAGAAATAGCTAAATAGTTCATACCCAACACCCTAAATAAGAAATCTTTAGAAATCAACCCTGTGATGACGGCTTCCGTTATCAGAATACGGAACGAAGCTCACGCACCCGGCAATTAAACCTATGTAGGACGGTACATATAAATTAAAAAAGAGCTCAAGTGAGCTCCTTTTTAGCAATACGTTACGCGTACTAAAGCGGCTTGCCGTAAAATTTGATCAGCGATTGCTCTGCAAATACATCTAGCATCTTATTGAATCGCTTCCTCTCATCGGCTTTAACCCACCGAGACTTCACTTGCAACTCAGTTGTCACGGAAAGCTCCGTCGGGGATATCAACTTAACTTGCCTTTTTAAAACACCTAGGGGGTGACGGAGTTCTAACGTAGCTGGAACATGAGTGATCTTCCAAAGTCCGTTGGTATCGTAGTGAAATTTAGACACAATATCGACGCCTTGGAATAGAGCGGGATATATCTCATTGGACATTTTTAGCTCGTCCAATTCATTTTCAATCCAAGCATCAACCTCCTCATAGTTCAAGCCCTCACCAACGACTAGAAACGGGTCAATGACCGACTTTGAACGAATCACCGCTTTACTCGTCATTGAATCAAGATTTTCGAGCTCAAACTCTGGTTTACCAATGGACGAGACGACGTCGGCATATTGATCAGTCAGTTTTTCTAAACGTTCCTTTTCACTCAACTCATAAAGATTAGAGCGCAGAACAGCAGCGAACTCGCCTGTATATGTGCGCTCTTGAACTTCTTTTTGACCACCAAGTTCATCAAATAAAATCTCGGTTTCCGCTGTCATCTTCCAGCGGTATGGACTTTTTTGAATCGTACCTAGTGACGCACTTTTAGACAGTGGTAAAGCGACTTTATTTTGAATCCACGAAGACGTGTATTTCCAGTTGGTTTGTGTATCCGTAGGATCTACGCAGTAATGCTCTCCTCCGTGGTCAAAGCACACGACAACATGATTGAAAGCATTCATGGATGGAACCAAAACTCGGCTCGGGTCAGTACGCTTTGTGGAAACCAACACAAGTTCAGGGCTCAAGCCTATTTTCTCAAATAAACCAATGAGAAGTACGGACTTGTCTTTACAGTCACCAAATCGATTCTCTATCGTTTCGGCAATATCATGTGGTGTCATCGCATGGCCATATTCCGATCGCGATACATAGCGAATATCACGAGAAACAAAGCTCAAAATACGTTCAATTTTTTCACTGGTACTTGTTGCATCTTTGGTAAGTTGTAAATACAACGCATCCAAACCGGTGGTGTCGTCAAACGCCTTTCTCATCGTTAAGTTGGCTTTATCCGCCACACTTTGCCATGTCCCTAAAGAACCGATAGCAATACTGTCGACACCATCACGCCATAACACTTGATAATCACCAATATAAGACGGAATGTCTTGGCCCGAACAATGCAATTGGCCAGTATTTTGCGAACACTCAACCTCTCGGCTATTTTCCTGCCAATGAATCGGTGAGTCAGAGCTCCACTCCACGTTTAGTTCATAACGTTCTATTGGGTAATTTTGCTGAGTGAATAACTCTTCAGCCCAATCGGGCTCCATTAGATCTCGTTGGCTGACTATATCGTACTTCAGCACGGCAATACTGCCTTCTTCTAATCCAGGAATAGCCAGCGAGACTTCTTTATGACTTGAAAAAGTATTGTAGCCACCAGTATTAAGGACTTGTACGTGAGAAGGATTAATTTGCTTCACCTTACCGTCCGGTGAAACCGATGCCGCTGCTTTTATGATGACTTTCTGATAGTTAGGATCGAAATATAAGCCCATGGTGCCATAGGACTCTATATCCACAAATCGCGGGAAGTAATTGACGATAGTATAGCTTTCTTTGACAGAATCTTTTTTGACATCAAAGTTCGAGCTTAAAAGTAGCTGCACCATCTCTGAATAAGACTTATCTTGAGAAATGAGAGAAAGCGACTCTTTTAACCCACCTTGAGACAGGCGCCACTCTATTTCTGACTTATCGTAACCAAGGACACTATTGGACACAGACAATGTCGCAACAATAAGCGCACATAAACGGTTTATCTTCATTGTAGTGAAAACTCCCTAGCCATCGCTTCAAACTCTGGCTTTCTCGAACGATAAGTTAATCTAGGTTGAGAAAGAACACCCAATAGCTCGTAGGTTTTATCTCCGGTATTGATCAACGTGACATATCCCGACGCAGGGTCGTTAAATAGCTTTTTGTTACAAACCAGCTCGACTTTCAACGCAAACTCATTACCAACAAAGCTGCGCGATTCTTCACATTCAGACTTCCCAATCTCCTCTTTAATCCAGTCACGACGCAATGCCATATGCTCATTAAGATTTTCGATTTCTTTGTTATCGAACAAAACAAAGTATGCATCGTAGTCTTCACTTTCAAACTCAGCGAGAGCCGTACCATCACTGTAAGTGCCATTCTCGACGCGTTGCCACCCCGGACCATGAAAAGTCAGTTGAAAATTATGCTCTGGCTGGGTGTAAATCGAACGGTCCGAGTAACTTTCGAGCTTTTCAACGGACATCGTGGAGCCAATTAAGAAAGCAAACATTGCCAAAATTAGCGGCGTCATGATGAGAACAACACACCACTCGAAAGCATTGTATCCACGCTCCTTACCTGTAAATTCAACTCCAACGAGTTGACGCTTCAACTCGTTGACTCGAGAAGCAATAGCAGCAAACGATGACGCGGAAACCAACAACATTAAGAGTTCCAGCCAAAGAGGCGTCGTCCATTTAGAGCTCATTGAAAAATAAACGTTAGCAAGCATAAAACCCGATACGCCCAACCAATAAATCGATTTTGATCTGCCCTTTTTTGCACTGCCCTCGAGATCATCCAGCGCGCGGTCCAAATTGCGAAAAGCAAAAGCCTGAGCTATGAAGAAGAGTGGCACAAAAACCCAAAGCCAAGGTTTGAAGTTTTCTTTCGAGATTTGATTGATTTCTCTTATACGACGGTAAAGCCAAAAGTTGAAGTACAAGCCAAATGTGCTGAAAGCCAAAAACCAATCGAGTATCGGTTTTCGTGGGTGGGACATTGTCACTTTGTCCGATGTTTGTTGAAGATTTGTCAGTGTGTCAACCTGTTCTTCGCAAGGAGTACTGCTTGTTTCTTGCATTTGCTAAATCCATATTTATTTTTAAGCCAAGACGTCTCACTCGTTACTTCATAACGGGTCAACGTTCAAATTACATGTAAGACATAAACTCACCGATCACTTCTCAGTGTCGGTGTTAATTAGAATCGTATTTTATAAACCAACAATATTAACAGAGATGCATTTAAATATAAATTAAGCACCAGATATCTATAGAATTTTATAACTAGCTTGAATGAACAATTCATTATAAAGATGGCCTTTTGCGAGAGAGGTAATAGATCGTAACTCTGCGACTGTCTGCCCTTACTTTCCCTTACACACCCGTACCAATCATTACGATTAAATTTATAAATAAACCTTATATTTCACGTTTGTTTCACGTTTTATTTGATAAAAAACGCTGCATAACGTCTTACACATCAATAAATTAGGGATTGTTTATGAAGAAGCCCGCATTTGGGCCTTTGCAGCCTATTGCTGTATTTGCGCTATTTTCGCTCGCTTTTCTCTCTGTTTCGCGAATTTTACTGGCCATTTGGCTCGCTGACCGAATCGAATCTTTTAACGACCTCATCTATATTCTTGGTCAGGGCCTACGCGTAGACTTCGCGACTATCTGTTGGTTGTTCATTCTTCCAGGCCTACTCTCTGCTCTATTGCCCGTACAAGGTAAAATAGGTGCATGTTGGAAACTAGTTCTCCGCTGCTGGATGGTCGCTGGTTTGTGGATCTTGGTTTACATGGAGCTTGCTACTGCCCCATTTATTCAAGAGTATGACCTACGCCCTAACCGCTTGTTTGTTGAGTACCTCATTTACCCGAAAGAAGTATTCAGTATGCTTTGGACCGGTTACAAGTTAGAACTATTCATTGGTACACTAGGCACTGCTATCACCCTTTTCCTTGGTTGGAAGTGGAGTAAAAAACTCACCGACAATGCTCAGCAAGTAAACTGGAAATGGCGTCCGTTGATTGCAATATTGGTTGTATTGATCGGTGTCGGCGGCGCACGCTCTTCGTTAGGTCACCGTCCTCTTAACCCTGCGATGGTGGCATTTTGTAATGATCCTCTGCTTAATGACTTGGCACTTAACTCCTCTTATTCATTGCTGTTTGCTGTGAATAATATGAAATCCGAGAAAAGCGCTGAGCAGTTTTACGGCAAGATGGACAACCAGAAGATGCTTGAGCTTGTTCGCTCCTCTTCAACTAAGTCTGACTTCGACCCTTCATTGCTACCAACGATGAACACCAACAAAGCCACCTATCAAGGTAAACCAAAGAACTTGGTAATTTTGCTTCAGGAAAGTTTAGGTGCTCAGTTTGTTGGTTCACTCGGTGGTCTTCCACTAACACCAAACTTCGATAAGTTAATGGCTGAAGGTTGGCAGTTCACCCAAATGTACGCGACGGGCACACGCTCTGTTCGTGGTATTGAGGCAGTGACAACCGGTTTTCCACCATCGCCTTCTCGCGCCGTGGTGAAACTGAGCAAGAGTCAGACGAACTTCTTTACGATTGCCGATCTTCTTAAAGCAAATGGCTACCACACCGAATTCATTTACGGTGGCGAAGCAAACTTTGACAATATGAAGTCGTTCTTCTTCGGCAATGGTTTCGACCAAATTATTGAAGAGAAAGACTATGAGAACCCAGAATTTGTTGGCTCTTGGGGGGTAAGTGATGAAGATCTTTACACCAAAGCAGACCAAGAATTTGAACGTTTGTCTAAAACAGATAAGCCTTTCTTTAGTCTTGTATTCAGTTCGAGCAACCACAGCCCTTACGAATATCCAGAAGGCAAGATCGAACCTTATGATTCTGAATTTATGACACGCAACAACGCAGTTAAGTATTCAGACTACGCGATTGGTACATTCTTTGACAAAGCGAAGAAATCATCTTACTGGGATGACACGATTTTCATTGTCATTGCTGATCACGATGCTCGTGTTTCTGGCGCAAACCTAGTACCGGTGAAACACTTCCACATTCCAGCATTGATCATTGGTAACGGTGTTGAGCCGCGTAAAGATGACCGCATTGCTAATAACTTAGATATGCCGCCGACCCTCCTTTCGTTGATTGGTGTGGATGCGACATCACCAATGATTGGTCGTGACTTGACTAAGCTTCTGGCACGTGAAGATGAGCGAGCAATGATGCAGTACGATAAGAACTTTGGTTACCTAACCCGAGATAATCTTGTTGTATTCTCTCCGGGAGAAAAGGTATCGACGATGCAATACAACTTCGATAATCAAACTATGGAACCTACCGAAGTAGCTCCGGAAGTTATCGAGCGAGCGAAAGCCAACGCATTGTTTGCGTCTAAGGCTTATCAAAACAACTGGTATTCTTCCGAGGCAACGAATTAGATAAAGATAAGGAGCGCACCATGCGCTCCTTTTTCATGGTCACTCCTGACATAACTTGTCATTTCTCTTAGGTAAGCTCGGTTTCAATCCCCCAAAAGTTATGGAAACCGCTATGTTTACTATCAATTCTTTCGTCCTTTACGTCACAGATATCAACACGAGTAAGGACTTTTATTCGCAAACTTTTCAGTGTGAGCCAAAAGTGCTTTCTCCCAGTTTTGTCGCATTAGATTTCGCAAATAATGTCACTATCACACTTAAACAAAGTAATGCATTAGTACCTAGTAGTGATGTCACTGGAGGCGGTACAGAACTCCTCAATACCAGTGGCAGACAAATCTAGGCTGGATACATTGTTTGAAGAGTGGCGAGCTCAGGGCATGCACTTTGCACAACAGCCAGAAGATTCTGTTTTTGGCTGGAACTTCGTTGCACTTGATCCTGACGGGCACCGAATTCGCGTATTTACTCACTAAAAAAGCGTAAAAAATCAGAAAAATCGTTTAATAATGTGCTTTTTAGGCATTCCCATTCAGTCGGCAATAAATTAGACTCAGTCAAACGCCCAAGAAGTTTGAATTATTGATAAAAAAGGAATGCCAATGAGCTCAAGTATGATCCTTAATGAATCGCTGATTGTAAGTGGCCGAGATATCCCACTAAAAGAATTGTTGTATGCGAAGCGTGTACTTGATAATTACATGGCTGTGGCAAAAGAAAGTAGCCCGCTCGAACTGCTGACGGAAATGAAATCGGCGGCAAAACAAGTGGAATATTTCACTACCAATGATAACCCTTGTGAAGCGCGTAACGTCATCAGTAGCATGATTGATGAGATCGACAGCGCGGAGTCGTTTGACTCGTTCAAAGCACTTGCAGGTAAGCCTTCTCAAGCATTGAACGAGCTGATTGAAGATCGCGCTCAGCTGATTAAACACGAGCGCGAATTGCTGTTGGCTTCGGGCTACGATGCCTCTCGTATCTGATCCAGCTTTCAGAGAAATATGACACATAAAAAAGGAGCTCATTGAGCTCCTTTGTTGTTTCCAAATCTGTGGAAATATAGCCTCCGAAAATCGTTGTGCTATATGTTGGCGCTACAGGCCCATGTCTTCAGTGATGTCTTTAATCTGTTTCAAGTCCATTTTGTTGACTTCAATGAGCTGGTCAACTTGGCTAAGTCGGGAATTGGCCTCATCGTGTTTATCACACGCGTCAGATTTCACATCCCAAGATTTGCCTTCCAAGAAAACGTCGCACTCTTTCTTGAGCTTCTCGATCTTCGGCATTAACGCTTGACGCTCTTTCTCGAGTGACTCAAGTTCCTGTGAGATTTGCAGTTCTTTACGGAACACTTCACGTGAGCGCTCAAACATGGTTGCTTGCATATCTGCTTGGCGGTTTAGCTTGTCGTTCTCGCTTTTGGTCGTGTTCAGCGTTGCTTTCTGTTCTTTCACTTGAGACTCAAGCGACAAGTTCACTTTCTCCACTTCAGTCAGCTGCTCTTGAAGTGCTTTCAGTTCCGCTTTGTGCGCTTCTTCTTTCTCTGTCAGCAGCTTCGCAACCTTTACGTCGATCTCTTTATCTATGCCCGCTTCGCGTGTTTTCACTTGAGAGACCAAGTTAGTTTTATCTTGTGCCAGTGCTTGGTACTTTTCTTCCAGCACTTGATAAGTGGATTCCCACTTGCTTGCTGTCATTGCTGAGCCAGCCAATCCACCGAATGCCAAACCCAACACGGCCGCAATCGCAATATAAATGTGAGTACGCTTATCGCGTTCCTCAATGACAACTACTTCGTCTTGGTCTTCAATATTATTTTGAGAAGTCACCGTATCTTACTCCAAGGACTCTACTGGTTGGCTAGCGAGTGAGTTCCGCAATCATGATTGACGCGGTATAAATTAAGAATGCGCCGATCAAAGTAATCACGGTCGCCTTTTGGACTTTTTCATTGGTACGATAACGAAATAGCACAAACGCTACTCCAATCAATACCGCTATGGCTAACAATCTGGTCATACCGCCTCCTTGTCCAATTATAAGAACTTATCCGATTCCATAGACAGCTGTGCAAGGAATCATTGTAACCTATTTCTACGTTGCTTACGGTCAACTTAGCGTAGATTTTGAAGCGATTGCTCCCGTTTTGATCAATTATCTGTTCTAAACTGAACAACTTATCGCCAAGCCATGCGATTCTCATCAACAAGTAGGGTTAATCTCCTCTCTCCTATACAAACCAACAATAGCCAGCCCGAGAAAGCATTTGGTTAGTTAATCAGCAAACCTATGAAACTAAGACAACAAAGGCGCCATAATATGCTGAAAATAAATCTTCATTTGGTGTTGAAATGGTAACAAAACATGATAGAGTTCACACGTTAATGGTGACCAGCATCATTAACTAACCTTTACTCATTTAATTGAGTAAATGTTCCGATGAAGACTGCAGGAGAGTGGTTATTAACTAAATTTTAACATTTAGTTAGGGTAACTCGCCGAAGAATTAACTATTTCAGGTGCTACCTTGGTAGCGGGGACTGTAGTTGGAGGAACCTCTGGAGAGAACCGTTAAATCGGTCGCCGAAGGAGCAAGTCCTGCACATGTGTGTAGGGTGAAACTCTCAGGCAAAAGGACAGAGGAGTGGAAAGTAACAACCTAACTATTTGGCGTTCCCGCCTTATTTTGAATAGCGTGGCTATTAGAGATCATTGATCTCGTCCTTTCCCTCTTCTCCTTATTAGTTGTTTTATTAAGGGGAAATCATGAACGACCTACAATCTTTACTTCAAACCATTGATAACTTTGTCTGGGGTCCACCACTGCTGCTTTTGCTCGTGGGTACCGGTGTTTACTTCACTTTTAGCCTAGGCTTGATCCAATTTAAACACCTGCCAACTGCGTTAGCGATGGTATTCAGTAAAGATAAGTCATCTGATAAACAGGGTGACGTTTCTAGTTTTGCAGCGCTATGTACTGCGCTGTCTGCAACCATTGGTACAGGTAACATCGTTGGTGTTGCTACCGCAATCAAACTTGGTGGTCCTGGAGCTCTATTCTGGATGTGGCTAGCTGCCCTATTTGGAATGGCAACCAAATACGCTGAGTGTCTTCTTGCGGTGAAATACCGTCGTGTTGACGACAAAGGCCAAATGATTGGTGGTCCTATGTACTACCTGCAATATGGTGTTGGCTCGAAAGCGCTGGCTATCATGTTCGCGGTATTTGCATTGGGCGTTGCCTGTTTTGGTATCGGTACCTTCCCTCAAGTGAATGCGATTCTTGATGCAAGCGAGATTTCTCTTGGTGTAAACCGTGAACTGTCTGCTTTTGTCCTGACGCTACTAGTGGCATTTGTAACCTTAGGTGGTATCAAGTCGATTGCGAGCGTAGCGGGTAAAGTGGTTCCAGCAATGGCGCTATTTTACGTGCTGGCGTGTTTAAGTGTGATCATCATGAACGCGGACCAATTGCTGAGCGCAGTTGAGTTGGTTTTGGTGTCTGCATTCACCTCAACCGCAGCAACGGGTGGTTTCTTGGGTGCAAGCATTATGCTGGCAATCCAATCTGGTATCGCACGTGGTGTGTTCTCAAACGAATCTGGTTTGGGTAGTGCGCCAATGGCAGCCGCAGCAGCGAAAACGGATTCTTGTGTTAAGCAAGGTCTGATTTCTATGACGGGTACCTTCTTCGATACCATCATAATTTGTACTATGACTGGTCTAGCTTTGATCCTGACAGGCGCTTGGCAAAGTGACTTCTCTGGTGCAGCGATGACAACGCATGCATTTGCAGTAGGCCTAAACGCAGAAACATTTGGCCCAATGCTGGTGTCTATCGGTCTTATGTTCTTCGCGTTTACCACCATTCTTGGTTGGAACTACTATGGCGAGCGTTGCGTTGTGTTCCTATTCGGTACCAAAGCGGTGCTTCCATACAAGCTGATTTTCGTTGGTTTGGTGGCATCTGGCGCGTTCCTTCACCTCGATATGATTTGGCTACTGGCTGATATCGTAAACGGCCTGATGGCAATTCCTAACCTGATTGGTTTGATTGCTCTGCGCCATGTGGTGTTGGAAGAAACAAAACTGTTCTTCAAACCGTCATCTCAATCGGATGATTTTGATGCAGTGAAAGCATAAGCCAAGCTAGAAACTTTAAGCCCGCTGAATTCAGCGGGCTTTTTCTTGGCTTGAATTCCATCTTTTTCTAACCTCCAATTCCCTTTCCCCATTTAATTTTCCATTCGCTTAATAACCCTGAAGATATTACAAATTAACAAGTCTTATGACGATATATGAAAACAATTATTTCACCATAAGCCGTTCGATAAATTAGTAGATACTAAACCATTATGCCATTACCGAAATAGGTGAGATTCATCTGAAAGTTTTTCAATTCGTTTAAGTTTGGTACTACACGAGATTGATGTTTAGCGACTATTGTGCTTTATTTTATAAAATGAAAATTAGGTATTAACTAATTCATATTTAAATGTGACTTTTGTGACGCCTATTCACACAAAGTAAAGTGTAATGTTCTTTTTCGTTTCCCCTTGCTTATTATAAAAACAAAAACTGTCGTATGAACTTATATAACCCTATTAAAAACACGCTTTCTAATGGTGAAAAAACAATAAAGATTGGGTACCGAGAATCGCAGATTCTTACCCTTTTACTGGAACGCTCCCCAGAGGTTGTGAAAAAACAAGACATTGTTCAATTCGCTTGGGGAAATGAGTACATCGGTGAAACTTCGCTAGCCAAAAGTATCAGCGTACTCAGACAAAGCTTTATCAAAATCGGTATCAAAGACTCCCCTATTCTCACGGTTCCAAAGGTCGGATATCGCTTGGTGGAGGACGTCTTGTTGAATGAGTGTCTCGTCACCATCAACGCCCCAAGAGAGGAAATAGTTCCAGCTAAACCAGAAGAAACCTCTCAGCCCGCGTATGCCGCTAAGCAAAAGCCGGGCTATCGAAACCTAGTTTGTTATGTTGTGTCACTGAGTTTCTTGTTTGCCGCCGTTCTAATGGTAGCAAGTAAATATCACAGCTCTTATAGCCACCCTCAGTTCAGTAAGTTGCTCAATGAACATACCGTGGGCTCGCTTGAAGTCTATATGTCTCCTAGCACCTCATTATCACTCCGAGTTCAAGAGTTACTCGCAGAGAACCAATGCCAATGTGTTGTTTATATTGAAGAAAATAGCGGATTTTCTGGGCTCTCCTGGCTTAATAAAAAAACGCGAAAGTCAATCAATGTGTTTTACACACCAGACCAGTTTGAGCAAGCCTCGAAGACCATTGCTCAGTTTGTTGCGGAGGAGAGACGATGAAACCCTATATCGCTGTTGCCCTGTCTTGCCTATTGTTCCTTGGGGCCTGGAATCTACCTTGTCGTCATAACGCCGAGGATAATCGTTATCACCACAGTATTGTTGATATTCTGCCTGATGATCACATCCTACGTATTGATGGATTAACTCGAGTCAACCACCGTACGATTACACACATTGCCTCATTGCAAGATGAGTCCATGTCTAACCCGATCATCCTGAGCTTCAAAGGCACGTCCCGACCGTACTCTGACGTAAACCTATCGATATCGGGCAAAATGAATTTGTTATCCGTACAAGAGATACGTCCAGCCATTAACGACTCGTTCCTCTCGCCCTATCTCGTTTTAAATGATGACCCCATCTATTTCGACTTCGAGATAATTCACCAGAACGAGGTTTTCTCACTCATTAGAGATAAACAAACAGGCCGAACAAAACTTCTTGCTAAAAGATAAATGGCTATCTGAACTTTTCGTTACGACCGCAAATTCCTCATGGATGAGGTATGTTTGATTATCATTATTCTCTGCTTTTTATCTAATTTATCATTATAAAAAATAGCACTTACTAATATTCATTACCCTCACTCATGGTGTGTCTATGTTTTATTACATCGATACAGATTAGAAACCACTGATATAAACATCAAACTTTACTCCGTTAAAAACGTATAAATGTTCTCCTTATCGTTATTTTAGTAACACCATTCAGCTTAAAGGCATAAATTAATAGCGTTCTAAACCAACTTGGTTAGGAATCTATTTCCTTATTAATTAAAAGCAATCGATTTCAATAACCAACTAATGACAATGAAAACAATATAAGCAACTGAATAAACGGGTAATAATATTTCAATTATTTTCAGTATTATCAAACCTATCAACATGAAAAGGTGGTTATGACCGCAACAAGAGCGGCTTATAAAACAATATAAAAATGCAATCATGAGGGAACGTTCATGCGAAACATCACCATCAGCCTTTTGTCAGCAGCTATCCTATCTACATTCGCAACTGGCGCACAGGCGAAAATTTACCCCGACCAAATCGTTCTTGATCAACTCGGCGAAGATGTCTGCCGTTCAGGCTATCGTCCACTTGATCGATATGAAGCGGAAGAACAAAAAAGTGCACTGCTCGCCCGCATGGGACAGTGGCAAATTACCGGCCTAAAAGGTGATTGGGTGATCATGGGACCGGGTTACAATGGTTTGATTAAGCGTGACTTACCGAACGGTAAGACCTTTTGTTACCCTGATGAAACGCAGTCTGAAATCCCAAATTATTCTGCCATTGCTGTTCCTGAAGGTGGCGAGATCGATGTCCAATACGAATTGGTGACAGACCGTTCATACTTCGTTCGTCCACTCAGTTACCTAGCCCACTATCTTGGCTACGCATGGGTTGGTGGTAACAATAGCCAATACGTGGGTGAAGACATGAAGATCGATCGCGTCGGTAACGGTTGGGTAATTCAAGGCAACAACAGCGGCTCTTGTAGTGGCTACCGTTGTGGCGAAAAAACAAAAATCACTGTGAATAACTTCGCCTATACCCTAAACGATAAGAATTTTTGGCATGGCGAAGTGATTGAGTCTGAGCGCGAACTGGTCGATACCGTTTGGGCGACAGCGAGAAACTACAGTAATACCCCGCAACAAATTGTTGTCGACTTAAAACTCACAGAATCAACAAACTGGTCAAAAACCAATAGCTATGGCTTTGCTCAACAGGTCAAAACCGAGAACGAATTTAAGTGGCCTTTGGTTGGTAAAACCAAGTTAAGCATCACCTTCGATGCTAACCAGAGCTTTTCTAACTCCAACGGTGCATCCACCAGCAAAGACGTGACCTTACAAGCTCGACCTATGGTGCCTGCAAACTCTGAACTGCCAGTGCGCATTGAGCTGTATCGTTCAACCATTTCCTACCCTTACCGATTCAACGCAGACATTAGTTACGACGTAAACTTTAATGGTTTCTTGCGCTGGAGTGGTAATGCTTGGCATACCCACCCTGACAATCGCCCAGACAGAAGCCACACGTTCACCATGGGTAGAGGCAGCGAGCAATCTGCGGATATCCGTTATCAGTGGGATCACCGCTACATTCCGGGCGAAGTAAAATGGTGGGATTGGAGTTGGGCAATCCGTGAAGCAGGATTAGGCAGCATGCAATATGCGACGGGCGCAAGCTTACGTCCATTCCACTCTTATGTATCTGGTGATTTCTACGCGGAATCACAATACGCAGGTACGATAGAAATTGGTCAGTCAAGCCCACTTGGTTTACGTGCTAGCTCTACGGATACCCTGTCTGGAGGTACAACACAACGCGTTGGCGATGTCGAAGTCACCACAAACTTCGATGCTAGCAAGCTAAGCGCTCTTGGTTTTGAAGGTGCTCAGATGAGCATACAAGCAGTAGACTAAGTTAAATAACGATAATAATAAATCCCCCAATCCTTGCCCGTGACTCCCCCTTCACGGGCTTTTTTGTGCGCTTAAGCCATTACTGAGATAAGCATCATTAATAAATCATTTTATGGAATGCTAACCAATTAAGTTAACAATTTGGACATAATGCTTCGATTTATCACTGTTGGGGAAAAAGTTTGCTTTCATTTGCCAAACCACGTCAGACTAGTATTGCTTATTCAAAAGCAAAAAAGATCATCGTATTGAACCTAAAAGGTGGCGTGGGCAAGTCGACATTCTCCGCCAGTTTAGCAAGCAAACTCATCAATATTGGCTATACTGTAGAGCTGGTAGATTTCGATAAGCAACAATCTACCAATCGCTGGGCTGAAGGTATTGATACATTACCTAATCAAAGCTACAACCCTTCCCTTCGCAGCCTCTCAAACATCGCAGTCACGTTGAAGGTAAGCACCTCCACGGATTATGTGGTGATCGACTCTCCCGCAAATTTTTCGGAGAGCGACTTAGTGCGCTATCTACGATACGTTGATTACATTGTGATTCCCATGCAGCCTTCACCCATCGATCTTCATGCCTCTTTGCCGTTTATCAATACGCTGATCGAAAAACATATCTTTAAGTCACGTCAAATTAAGATTGGATTTGTGATTAATCGTTGTGTTCATCAAGATGAGCGCCTCGACCGAGTCATGCGCCTTTTACGTTTTTTCCGCCAGTTTAAGACTTTGGGAATAATGAGCGAATCTGAGGTGTACCAACAACCTTTTATGGACAAGCAACTTGTAGACGCAAGCGATGTCGACCCAAAGCTGTGGGATAACGTCATTAAGTGGTTAGATTAGTCTTTAGCCCCCGACGAATCAGTGTCAGCATAGTATTGAAAACTCTGCCTTGAGAATTTAATGCTATGCTTTTGGTTCCCCCTCCTCTGCTTGTTCCTCAGAAACATCAATCATTCCAGCTAAAGTGACACTCTCATCAGGCTAACCCTCTGACACTAAGAGGAATTATTTTTCAATTTTTTTCAGTGTTTTTCGACTTGTTTTATATGAAAGAGTACGCCCGCTTTTAGGTCAGAAAACCATAAAGCACCAACTCAATCATTAAAATAAAGGACATTGTATATATGCCTAACGTCAGTACGCAGCTCAGTATGACGCTTGCACTTTCTTTCTTATCGACGATTGCACACGGTAAAATCTATTCTGATCAACTTGTTATCGACAAGTTGGAAAATCACCAATGTCGCGCAGGTTATCGCTTGATCACGCATTACGAAGCGCTCGAGCACAGAGATTCCATTTTGTCTCGGATGCAAACATGGGACATCGTCGGGCTACAAAATGGCTGGGCTATCATGGGCGAAGGCTATCATGGGGAGATTAAGTCTGAACAAGCGAGTGATAAAACATGGTGCCACCCTATCCATCCAAATGCGGGACTCCCTCGTAACGTCTCAATGCCCATCACCGAGGGTAGTACCACTGAAATTGAACATAACCTTGTGGCAAGTGATGAGAACTTTGTTCGTCCTATCAGTTATCTCGCCCATACCCTTGGTTACGCATGGCTTAGCGGGAACCAAGGAAAGTTTGTGGGTGATGACATGGTCGTCAACCGCGTGAATGGTCGCTGGGAAATACAAGGCAATAGTGACGGCTCATGCAATGGTGACCGATGCGATGAAAAAACCAAAATTACCATTCAAGATTTCGCTTACCATCTCAACCCAAAACATTTTTCACATAGTGATGTCTCTGAGTCAACCAAGGAAAAACTGACAACGATCACCGCGTACGCAATCAATACGCAGGACAAGCCCAAACACATTAACGTTCAGTTTGATGTCGACCAATCAACAAGTTGGTATAAAACTGACCATTCCGTATTTGCCCAAAGTGTTTACATTGATGATGCATTCCAATGGCCAAAAATTGGGAATACTCACCCTAATGTATCGGTCGATGCCAATCAGTCATTCTCGGACTTCAACAGTGGCACAAGTACCAGTTCAGCAAATCGAGAAGCGAACCTTACGATTCCCGCTCACTCAATTTTGCCAATTCAAATCGAGTTGTATCGCTCTCACATTTCGTACCCATTTCGTATTCGCACAGATATCAGTTATCGCGTAAGGTTCGATGGTTTTTTACGTCATAGTGGCAATGCTTGGCACACTCATCCAGAAAATAGACCGACCAGTTCTCATACGTTCACCATGGGAAGAGCAAGCGAACTCAGCGAAAACATCCGTTATCAGTGGGATCATAGATACATTCCTGGGGAGACCAAATGGTGGGATTGGAGTTGGGCAATTCATACCCATGGCTTAGCCTTGATGCAATATGCGGCAGGAGAGAGCTTACGCCCATACCATTCTCACGTCTCCGGAACTTTCGAGGCTGAATCACAATATGCCGGGATGATAGACGTCGGCCAAGAATTAACCGTCGATGCTCCTCTGCATTGGGCTGAAGGTTCAACCCCGCAGCAAATTCAAGTAGGCAGTGTTACTGTTTTAACAGACTTCGACGCTAGATCTTTAGAGCAACTTGGTTTCCATTCCGCTCGCCTACTCATTCAACCTCTAGATTAAAGCACATGAAAAAAGAGACAGGCCAAGTAGCTTGTCTCTTTTCTTTGTATTCAGCGTCAGATAGAAGCTCAGCATCTACGGTTTAATCTCTTAGCCATTGATGCTCCTCGCCCTCACCTTGCTTATTAAAGAATGCAGAGTGTTGTTGCTTAAACTGATCGGCCTTGATTTCCGAAATCGGCCACTGGCTGAAGTCCTCTCTAATAAAATGGTCATCAATGCCAAATTCTAAACTTCTTAGCTTGTTACCTACGAAGCGATAAATGTAGCTCTCTCCCGAACCTTCACACACCATAGGGACATGAGACATAGGCTGACCGTTGACAGAGACCGAAACCCATTTACTGCTTTCTGGTTCACACAGCTCCTGGTTAACGACATCAATCTCGAACTTATTGTCTAGCGTGGTACCGACAAACACCGCCGTTGACTCTTGCAAATAAACGCGTCGTAGCAACAGCTGTTTTGTGTCCTGCGTTCGCGTGGCTTGAATGCCATTTG
Source organism: Vibrio sp. LB10LO1 (assembly GCF_010092875.1). Lineage (NCBI taxonomy): Bacteria > Pseudomonadati > Pseudomonadota > Gammaproteobacteria > Vibrionales > Vibrionaceae > Vibrio > Vibrio sp. LB10LO1. The sequence goes on along the minus strand of NZ_JAADJW010000003.1, from coordinate 102,607 downwards.
AAAACGGCTCAAAATAAGACCAATGCCAATCCCATCTCATTCCCTTCTCAGCGAAGTTCAGCTGAGGTACCGTCTTCCAAGCAACAACGCCAAGCATCAGAGCAATAAAGATAACTAAGGCAATGACAATTCGGATAAGAACACGCATTAGGCTGGTTTTTCTACAAGTAGTTTAATACCAAGCGCCACGAGTACAGCCCCCGTAGCCCCCTCCATCCACTTCATGAAACTTGCGTTTTTCAGCAGTGTTTTTGCTGAGTTCAATGCGCCAGCTAAGCCACATTGCCACACCATCGCAATGATGAAATGAATCGATGCCATCAGCATAGATTGCAGCAGTGGAGAGCCTTCAGGATTTACAAACTGGGGCAAAAATGCGAGATAAAATACCGCCGTTTTCGGATTTAAAACGTTAGAAAGGAAGCCTTCACGGAATGCACGTTTACCACTGTATGCTTGATGCGCTTGCTCAGAGACAGCAATACCACTGCTTGACTTCATCAATGCGCGCAAGCTGCTTAGCCCCAGCCAAATCAAGTAAGCTGCGCCTACCATTTTGACCATCTGAAACAACTCAGCAGATTGAGCCAGAACGGCAGAAATACCGATCGCTGAAAACAGTGCATGAACAAATAGACCAAAGCAAATTCCCAGACTAGTTGTACAGCCCTCCTTAAGGCCTGAACGGCTTGTATTACGAATTACCAATGCGGTGTCCAATCCCGGCGTGAGCGTCAAAATCGTAATGGCAATCAAAAATGCCTCAAAATTCAAAATATCCATATTTTTGTAATAAGTGATTAAGTATTCCACATCAATACCGTCAAAACATTTAATGCGCAAGCAACTTTTGTGATCTAAGTCGTTGAAAGTCACACTGTGTCGAGATGAGAGCTCGCTCAAACCGTGGAGAGTTTGGACAAAAGGTCTGTCATGTTAAAGCGATGAACTCAAGCACATTGAGTATCTTTGCCAACTCATCACACCGCTAAGCTCCTCTCGCTTATCTATACAAGTGCCTGAATTTGTGCACAATAGACCTGCATTATTTGTTAATAAATAGTAAATTAGACATACATCTCTATCGACATTGTCTTGATGCTGCCTTTTTCTCTGCATCGATGTCGAGAGGTACGAACGTCAAGTTCAAGGACCCCGTTTGGGGCGTTTAAGGAAAGAACATAAAAAGAGTAGTCACATGAGCGCATTTCAAAAACTCGTCGAACATTCAAAAAAAGTCTCTAACTTTGGTCACCTATCTGCAATCGTAGGGTGGGATCAAGCAGCCGTCATGCCAGCAGGCGGTGCAGAAGCCCGCTCTAACGCGATGGCTGAACTAGAGGTGCATATGCACTCTCTTATGACTCAACCTCATTTAGGTGACCTGTTTGCACAAGCAGAAGAAGAGTCATTATCAACACAAGATCAAGCCGTATTGCGTGAAATGAAACGCGATTGGCAACAAGCAAACCTACTGCCTGAATCTTTGGTGCAAGCGCAATCGCTAGCAGGTTCTAAATGTGAACACGCATGGCGCACCCAACGTGGTAACGACGATTGGGCGGGCTTCGAAAAAAACTGGGCTGAAGTGGTAAAACTTTCTCAGGAAGAAGCGCAAATTCGTGCAGAAGCGGCTGGTACATCGCCATATGATGCAATGCTAGAACTGTATGAACCGGGCACAACATCGGCATCTCTAGATGCGCTATTCGCAGATGTAAAAACGTGGCTCCCATCCATGATTGATGACGCCATTGAAAAGCAAAAAGGCAATAACATTCTGCTGCCAAACGGCCATTATCCTGCTGAGAAGCAAAAAGCGTTGGGCCTGGAAGTCATGAAGCTGCTTCAATTCGACTTTGAACACGGTCGCCTCGATGAAAGTGTCCATCCATTCTGTGGTGGCGTACCAACGGATGTCCGTATTACCACTCGCTACGATGAAAAAGAGTTCGTGCAATCTTTGATGGGCATCGTACATGAAACGGGGCACGCTCGTTACGAGCAGGGTTTGCCAAAATCGCTGGCTGGTACAATGGCTGGTCAAGCTCGTTCAATGGGCATTCATGAATCTCAATCTCTGTTCTTCGAAATGCAAGTTGGTCGTAGCCAAGCGTTTGTAGAGCACTTAGCACGTCTGGCATCTAACCACTTTGAAGGCCCAGAGTTTGCACAAGACAATTTGTCGAAGATTTATACTCACGTAGAGAAAGGCTTCATCCGTGTAGACGCTGACGAACTGACTTACCCTGCTCACGTTATCCTACGTTACGAGATTGAACGCGACCTAATGAACGGCGTGATCAAGCACACTGACGTTCCAGAGTTGTGGAACGAAAAGATGAAAGCGTACTTGGGTCTATCAACTGAAGGTAACTTCAAAAATGGTTGTATGCAGGATATCCACTGGACAGATGGTGCCTTCGGTTACTTCCCGTCATACACGTTAGGTGCGATGTATGCAGCGCAGTTTATGGCAGCGATGAAGCAAACGGTTGACGTAGACGGCGCAATTCGCTCCGGTGACCTATCACCAATCTTCACTTGGCTATCAGACAACATCTGGAGTAAAGGCAGCTTGTTCTCGACCGATGATTTGGTAACACAAGCAACAGGTGAAGTGCTAAACGCAAAACACTTTAAAACGCACTTAGAAAACCGTTACCTATAATAGTAGCGAAAGCAAAAGTAGAATGAGCAGCCCAGTGCTGCTCATTTTATTAGCTTGTTATCCTGATTCGAGTTTCTAACGTTTCCTCGTAAATATCTTCAACATGATATGGCTCTATCGGTTCATCAGACATAAGCCATGCACCTAAGATAGAATCGTCTTCCGTTTTGAGCGAGATACAAGCACCATCAACAAATACAATGTTGAAGCCAAAGTCATAAATGACAACCTCTGAAGAAGGGACAAAGACTTTATCAGTAAAGTTTTCTTTTACTGCTTTACGACTGCGTAAACTAAAGACTTCTATAAATTCTATTGCCTTAGATGCTTCGAAAAGCTTTACGCCCTCAAGTTGCCCTGCCTTAACGTCTTTTGGATTCAATTCATGAATAAATCTTGCAATGGGCAAATGAAAGTCATGCCCTTGAGGGCTGGTATACCAATCGTTGCTTAACTCAATAAAACCGGCAGGTATCTGGAAAAATAGAGGAGACAGGCTCGTCACTGTATTCGATTCAAAGCCAGCGCCTTCACTGCTCATCATCACTTTACATTCTAGTCCTATGATGGATCGCAGCGCCTGCACTGATTCACCATCCATCTGATAATTTAGAGTTTCCATTCTCTACCTCCCTAGCTCTGGCTAACACGATCAATAACGTAAATTTTATCCTAACGACTAACAAGCAACTTCTGCAATTGCTCGATAAATCAATTTACCCTCTACCGTTTTACTTTCCATTAGTGCGATAGCGTCAATCGGTAACGGCAGTGGTAAGATCTTTACATCATCCAGTGGTGCTTGCTTATCGATATGACGAGCTAATGTAATGTGCGGAACGTAGTGTCGTGACTCCGTCGCGAAGCCATCCTGTTCCAATGCTTCTATCAGTTCAGTTTGCAGATTGGTAACAGCATGATTATCTTCAATACCCAACCACGCTAGTTGTCTGCCACTTTGGTAAAACGAACCTAGATGGTCAACAGTAATCTGTTTGCAAGAAGACTTCAGATTGTGAAGAATCTTCGTTAGTTGCTCAAACTCCTCCTGTGTCGATTCACCAATAAAAGCCAAAGTAATATGGAAGTTTTCTTTGCAAGTATATCGCCCTACTATCCCATGCTGTTTTAACTTTTCTTGAATTTGCTTGAGCTTTGACTTGCTTTTTTTATCAAAGGTAAGCGCGAAAAATAATCTCATCTGCACACTCCTAAAGCCACTCTAACCCTTCATAAGGTTGATGCTTTATGCTCTCTAATCGCGAGTATAAATCGCCAGTGTGGATTTCTAACTTGTGGCCATCAGGATCAAGGATGTATAACAAATCCCCTTCACTTTTATTCTCTTTCCATTGGCGAATACCCAACTCGATAAGTGTGTTGGTAAAGTCGGTAAAATCTTGCTGTGAAACAGTAAAAGCGATGTGGGTGTAATCATGTTTTTCGTCGGGCTTGTCGACCGATAAACAAAGCCAAAGGTCACCCAATGAGAGATACGCACCGCGCTTCCACTTTACATGCCCTTTAAAACCGAGCGCTTTAATATAGAACGCTAGCGACCGTTCTAAATCACTCACCGCTATCGTAATGTGGTTCAACCCTGTCAGCATGACTCGCCCCTGGTAATTCATCATGGCTATTGTGGCAAACAACTATGCAGAATTGAATCGACAGATAAAAGAAAGCCCAGAACAATGTCTGGGCTTGGTATTTACATTGCCGGAGCAAGTCGAGGTTTATACAAACAGCATTCGCCATCCGGTCGTGTTTTAAAGCGGCGATGTAGCCACATGTATTGACTCGGACTCGCCATAATGGACTGCTCGACAATCTTATTCACGAACACGGCCGCTTGGTCTGGGTCATTTTTCGGGAACCCCTCCACTGTAGCACTGATGGTTAACTTGTATTGGCCATTGCTCTCGCGAACCATGGTAAACGGCACAATCGCACAATCCGTCGCATCCACCAGCAAACTGGTTCCCGTCGTGGTACAAGCGCGCTTTACTGCAAACAAAGGCGCAAACGTAGAACGACGAGTACCGTAATCATGGTCTGGTGCGTACCATACACGATGCCCCGTTTTGAGCGCTTCAAGCATCCCTTTAACGTTTTTACGATCGATTAAAGTTCGATTCGAACGAGAACGTCCTTTGTATTGAAAGTAATCAAAACATGGGTTGTTGTTTGGTCGGTAAACCCCAGAGCCCGATTTTTTGATACCAAACGCACGAGCGCCTAGCTCTAGGTTCATTGAGTGAACCGCTAACATTAAAACGCCCTTACCTTGTTTTTCTAGCGCTTCAATGTGTTCCATTCCTTCAATCGTTACGTGCTTACTCACACGTCTGTCTGACCAAAACCACGCCATGGCGGTCTCAAACAAGGCGATGCCCGCGTTATCGATATTGTCTTTTAAAATCGCCTCACGCTCTTGTTGGCTCATGTCTGGAAAACACAGCTCTAAATTACGTTTGATCGTGACTTTTCGTTTTTTCATTAATCGCATCGCAATACGACCAATTCCGCGTCCTAGCGCGAGTTGTACACGAAATGGGAGGAGGCTAAGAAGGTACATGATGCTAATAATGATCAATGTGCCCCAGTAGCGAGGTGCCAAAAATTCTACCTTGAATTTTGGTGCTGTGTGCTTATTCATGAATGTGTCATCAGACGAAATCGTCTTATTAATCCTTAAAAACAACGCTAAATGCGAATAGCAATTAACATTGACTGTACTTATTACAAAAACTAAAGCGCGCGGATTCTATGGCGCTTTAATACGTTACACAATAAGAACTTTCTGAGATTGCGGTGGACACTATCAAGTTGAACAAAAAGGGCGTGATATTCGTCGAATTGAAACAAATTGCTAACTATTTTGCTAAAAGAAGAGAATAGGAAGAATCAAATCATAGGGAGAAAAGTGCGCTTGGCTTCTTTTGGGTGCAGGTTTGCATCCTCGATGATATGGCCCTCCTTTTTCTTTTAACACTACTCGATGTAAACGTTTGTTTTTCTCCATTCAGAAGTGTACAGTCTCGCTAACTAATCATTGATGCCAATCCTTTGCTGTAATTGGAACCTCCATGAACTTCGACACCTTGCTGGCTTTTGGCGGAATCGTCTTCTTTTTGGCCATTATTCCCGGCCCTAACGCATTGCTCATTTTATTTACCGCACTTACGCAGAGTCGTCGCTTTGCTATTGCCAATATTTTCGGTGTGGCACTTGGCTTTCTGATCCACGCTTTTGTCTCCGCAAAAGGGTTGAGCTTGTTGCTTTCACAATCAGCGCTGGCGTTCAACATATTAAAGTGGATGGGTGTTGCATACTTAATTTGGTTGGGCATCAATAACCTAAGAAGTGGGCTTAAACTGGCAGACCAAAAGTTAAAACTCGACCGTAAAATCGAGGAACAGACTCTCAAGCAAGCCTTTGTGAAGGGACTATTGACTAACCTGCTTAATCCAAAAATCGTGTTGTTCTACCTCTCTATCTTCCCTCAGTTTGTGCAACCTGAACATATTCTCGAGCAAAGCATCATGTTGGGTGCTCTTCAGGCAAGCATCGTTGCTAGTTGGTTTTTGTTTGTGATTTTCTTTGCCACTAAGGTTAAGGCCATGCTCACTTCTTCGAAAACAAGCAAGTGGCTGAACTACGTAAGTGGGGGGTTGTTTATTTTCTTCGGCATCGGTTTAGCTAATACCCGTTTTTAAAGCCAGACTAAAGATACGAAAAACACGCCCACGAGCGTGTTTTTTATTGTCTCTGACTTAGCCAAAAACAGCGGTTAACACCAAGATCCCAACAAACAACACAGCGACTAACCCCAACAAATACGAGAGCTTGCCAGTGCCGCCCTTTGGCGCTTGATTACAACATCCCATGGTTTTCTCCACTTTCTGAATCACGCTAACTGCTCTTAATCTAGACCTTCCCCCAAGGTCAGAGTCAAACTTTGGCTAGCTTCCAATCAATATCTAGATTTCCGGTAATAAACAATTCGCTATAAACACGTTTTTAATATGCATTTTTTAAATCGATTTTGCGTTTTTTAACCAGAGCAAACGTTTAAATTGATTACGAATAAACCATTGGCATTTCGCTTCATTTTTGGGTAAATACATACCGTTTTTGGCTATATACCCACAGATTCTCACAGCCCTACAATACGCCCGTCTTACTTGTAGCACGCGGGCTCTCCATCCGAGGCTCGTGGCTCGATCATTAAAGGTATCGAATGAGCAATATCGCCAAATCCGCCGTCAAACTCAGTGTCTTTTCTGTCATCATGATTACGGTTACTTCCGTCGACAGCATAAGGAACATTCCGGGTGCCGCCTTATTTGGTAGTCACGCCATCTCTTTCTTCTTATTGGCAGGTCTTTGCTTCTTCGTTCCAACCGCATTAGTTTGTGCAGAGTTGAGCACCACTTACCCGCAACAGGGCGGTGTGTACTTATGGGGTAAAGAGACCCTTGGGCCAAACTTTGGTTTTGCGACTGTGTGGTATCAGTACGCAGAGAACATCGTCTACTACCCGCCGCTCATCTCCTTTATTGTTGCGACGGGCGCGTATCCTTTCTTTCCTGAACTGGCACAGAACAATATCTTCATGTTGATAATGATTAACGTGATTTTCTGGGCACTGACCTTAGTCAACATATTTGGTTTGCGTTTGTCCTCCCTCATTACCAACGTCTTTGGCACTTTGGGGCTTATCTTCCCTATCCTGCTGATCATCGGTTTAGGTGGTTACTGGGCTTATACCAACCCAAGCGAATCACATATTTCACTTCGTCATGCATCTGACTGGTTACCTGACTTCTCACAAGACGGTATTGGTGCGGGCTTTACTGCGGTTGTGCTTTCCCTAACTGGGCTTGAGATCACCACCTCTTACGCGAGTGAAGTCGATAATCCGCAAAAGACTTACCCAAAAGCACTGATCGCTTCCACCGTGTTGATTCTGGTATCTCTGACCGCGTGTTCGCTTTCCATCTCTTCCGTGGTATCCAGCGACCATTCAAGCTTGAGTGAAGGCGTGATACTGGCGTTCAAGGCCTTCTTTGATGATTTGAACATGTCATTCATGCTGCCAGTTATCGCTCTAGCAATTGTATTTGGTAGCTTAGCGAGCCTAAACAACTGGATTATTGCTCCGACCAAGAGCTTACATGTTGCAGCAAAAGACCACTTCATGCCTTTGACTCTATCGAAAGAGAACAAGAACCAAGCGCCGGTTCCATTGCTACTCCTGCAAGGTGCCATCGTCAGCGTGCTCTCTTTGGTATTTATCTTGGTACCAAACGTAAACCAAGGCATGTGGCTATTGAACATACTCATGACTCAGCTCTACATGGTGATGTACATCTGTATCTTCGTCAGCTTCTTGGTGTCACGTCGTAAACATGCGGATATTGAACGTCCATTTCGTGTGCCTGGCGGCAAGTTTGGCATGATGTTGGTGGCTGCTTTAGGTTTGATGAGCTGTCTGGTGACCATCTTCGTTTCATTCGATGTGCCGGCAGGTATAAGCGCTCAGACAGGTGCTTATGCATTGATTCTTGGTTTCATTGCCTTTAGTTTGCCGGCGATTGGAGCCGTGATATACCGAAACCGCAAACGTCGCCGACAAGGTCAGTTGATTGAGGTGATGGTGAATTAGTTCATCCCTCTCATCAGATAGCAAAAAGCCGCGAACGAATCGCGGCTTTTTTGTGTTTGAAGTTTCTAGGTTAGTGACCAACCGTCTTAGACAGCAAGTTCACAATCATCACACCAGTGAGGATGAAGCCAATACCAACAAGCGCAGCAAGGTCGAGCTTTTGTCCGTACAGGAAGTAACCGACAGCTGCTACAAGTACAATCCCCGCCCCACTCCAAATCGCATAAACAATACCAACAGGCATACTTTTTACTGTTACAGACAGTAGGAAGAAAGCGATACCATAACCAATGATAACCACTGTACTTGGCATCATTTTGGTAAACTGTTCTGTCTTAGGAATAGAAGAAGTCGCAATCACCTCACACACGATAGCTATAGATAAAGCAACCAGTGGAGGCATAGAAACAAGCATTTTGAACATAAGGCAATCAACGCTCAATTAACCTGAACTCGATGACATATCGAATCTCTGAGCGCCGCATTATAATCAAAATCCGCTAGTGCGCTATAAAAAGTGATGCAACTCACATTTACGCCAGCGTAATAATCGTGATTAAAGGTCAGTCTCTTCCAAGTTAATCACACAGGCAGACGTATCCGTTCGAGCTGCTAACAAGGATTCTGGATCCGCATAAACGATATTATTTAGCCCCAACTTTTGCATGTCATCAATGTGGTACATCCAAGCTGCTTTGCTCGTATCGCATCCAGCCTTTTGCAACTTCTCGCGCTTATTTAGGTGCCCAAACATGGTGATCTTTGGATTCACAGCGACCAAGGCAAAAAACGCATCTTCATGTTGTCGCCATAAGGTCAGTGACTGCTGCCATTGTTCGAGTTCTTCTTGGTCGAAGCCATCAGTGTCCCATTCATCTTTCATCGCACCGCCGAACCACAACACTTCTGAACCTTTCATCACCAAAGTACTTGGCGCAGCAGTAAGCACATAATTAGCACAAGCAGACGCACACGTGCCATTAACAATGAGATGAACTTGATTATTGTAAAGCCATCGACCAAGCTCCATGGCTGGTCGGTATTCGCCAGAATCACTGTCTATCATCAGTGCAACAACACCGTCCGGCTGAACATTAGCAAGCTCTATGGCTTCTCTAACCTTTTCTGTACTTATCTCTCCATTGAAGTAAAGTGTTCTACCTTCCATGTAAATATCATCTGACAGGCTGCACGCGACTAACCCTAAAAGCGTGATCGCGCTGAGACACTTTCTCATATCGCTCTCCATGATCTTGATTCCAAAACTCGACACTGAACTTCAAATGAGTATTGAACAAGTTGAATAAAAGCGAGACAAAAAGTGGCACATTTTTGATCAACGTCAAGATATGCACCCAGGTGCTCATAGGGTATTTAAATTGCGCTAAAAGAGAGAAACGATGATTTAAAAATCTAACTGTGATGACTGCCAAACCATAATGGTAGTTTGAATGCCGTTATGTAGAGCGTGATGTAAAGGACGAAAGCCATATTTCCAATATAAAGCTTCATTATGTTGTTCGCATTGTAGGAACAGTTTGGGAATACCAAGCTGAGAAACATGGTTTTGAGCACGGACCACTAGCGCCGCAGCATAGCCTTTACCCCGAGCTGAATCCTCTACATATACACCACCTAACCAATGTTCGTATTCTGGGAAGTCAATGTTCTCTCTGATCTTAAGTTCTGCGGTCGCGACAAGCTTGTTGTTTTCATCATGAACAACAAATGCGAGTGGAAATTCGTGTCGGCTGTTGGCCTTAAGCAAGACTTTTTCATGAACTTGAGCGGGCGTAACACCAGGGACGGTATAAGCCCACTCGTCAAAGTACCAGCGTGCAATAACGTGAGATTCCTCTGGAAAATCTGCAAGAAAGTGAATTTGGAAGGTTTGCTCTGTCACTAGTAGCCCCCATCCGCGCTATCAACAACACTAGTCTCACCTGCTACATCAGAACTGGGCTGACTAAAACGATGCTGCTGCGCAAGCTCGAAGTAGATGTGCATATCGATAGGCTCTGGAGTGTTAAGCAGCATTTTACCTACCTCTCTCTGGAAATAGCCGTAATTGCCTAACTCTTCGGTTAAGCCTAACTGCTCATAACTCGCCAAGCTCGTAAACATGCCGTAAGCGTATTGATAACGCGCCATGTCTTTCAGTTTATCGTGACCAAGTTCAGTCAACGCTTTGTCTACTTCATTCGGTAGGTAAACGTCCTTATCACCAAACTCTCTAAGTAACACGATAGGCACCTGATGTGCGATGCTCTGAATGGTCTCTTTTCTTTTAAACATGCCAAACATAATGTCCTCCACTGACGGTGATGATCCAAACAACGTACTAACAGACGTGCTGGCGAGCCGATGAGTCTCTTTATTAGTATTTGGGCTCAAAATTGATACTAACTCGATCTCATAATCGTCTTCAAACGCTACCGTATCCGTTACACAAAAATGTACTCAGAAACCTTGCCGTAATCACATCCTGCTGATTGGGTTTTCCATGCAACCGAAAAGTACCGGCTCACGCTGCCGTGTTGTTAACTGGACCTTTCACTTCGGTAACTGCTCGCTCGGGTAATTACACACATAAAAAAAGCCCAGCATAATGCTGGGCTTTTTTAGGTCCACGTCAACAAGATGATTTTTAACTGCATCAACAAGGATAGTTGGTTATATTATTTTTAATATCCTTGCCACCATCTTTAATAAACCTTACCACTAACAACTGACGAGTTAATGAATGATGCATACGGTACTTAATATAACTTTATTCTAATATTAATTATTCAATCGATTCGGCAATATACATGACTTATGAAACTCTCATAAATCTTAATTTTAATAAGGTTAATAGAATTCACTGATATGATTTAAAGATTACAGGCCCAATAAAACAACATGCTGTAATACTCTAAAGACAACATCATACAAATCCATACAAACCAAAATTAAAACAATACCTTAACCACGAACGAAGAAACGATTACCTAGGACTTCCACTTGAAAGCACAGCGAAATCACCACCCTCGTTTAATGGTGCATGAACTCTAATTTATAAAACTTATTATTTCAATAGAACTCAGTTAATTAACTCAATTAAATATGTTTTAAAAAACACGGCGCCCCATAAAAGTGAAATAAAACTGTAACAAATCTTTACAATGAAAAATATCAGATTAACTCTTGGAATATAAGTACAATTACGAAGATAAAAAATATATTTATAATTATTAAAAATCAGCGCTATTTTCATGATTTCCTAATAAAAGAGATGAAGACAATAAAATATCTATGAGTGTTATATTTTATTGACTGGCTATATGGTCAAAATATTAAAGCTTTAGATGTGCTAGCCATTTGGAAAGAAATCGAGTTCAAAGTCACATTTCGTATCGACATCCGTAGGCAATTGGGGTAGCTTTAGATGTATAGACGTCTAAAAAGTAAAGCTTAGGGAGAGAAAGCCGTGCCAATTAGAATTCCAGATCAGTTACCCGCTAGCGATGTATTAAGGACAGAGAACATCTTTGTGATGAGCGAAAGTCGAGCGGCAAGTCAGGAAATCCGTCCATTGCGAGTGCTTATTCTCAATTTGATGCCAAAGAAGATTGAGACAGAAACTCAGTTTCTGCGCCTACTTTCTAACAGCCCTCTTCAAGTGAATGTGGAGCTGCTACGAATCGATAACCGACCAAGTAAGAATACGCCAACAGAGCACCTAGATACGTTTTATCGTCAGTTTGAGATGGTGAAAGGTAAAAACTTCGATGGACTCATTATTACAGGTGCGCCATTAGGTTTGGTTCAGTTTGAAGATGTGATTTATTGGGACCACTTAAAAACCATTATGGAGTGGGCAAAACATCACGTCACTTCAACACTGTACGTGTGCTGGGCGGCACAAGCTGGGTTGAAGCTGCTGTATAACTTGCCAAAGAAAACACGTAAAGAGAAGCTATCGGGGGTCTACCATCACAAGATCCATCATCAATACCACCCTCTTTTGCGTGGCTTTGATGATACCTTCCTAGCACCACACTCACGTTACGCTGATTTTTCGCCTGAGTTTTTAGAAGAACACACTGACCTTGATATCCTCGCGACTTCTGATGTTGCTGGTACCTACCTGGCAACAACAAAAGACAAAAGGAATGTGTTTGTTACTGGTCACCCGGAATACGACTCACACACATTACACAACGAGTATATTCGTGACCTAGGTGAAGGTATGGAGCCAGCAATTCCAATCAACTATTACCCAAATAACAATCCGGATAACCCACCATGCGCAAGTTGGCGAAGTCACGGACACCTGCTGTTTTCTAACTGGCTTAACTACTGTGTTTACCAACAAACACCGTATGACCTGGATCATTTCAGCGAGGATGCGTTCACAAAAGACGACTAACTCCCTGATTTTAGAGTGTGAACTAAGCCGCCAACTGGCGGCTTTTTTACGTCAGTTTGCCAACCTGATCGCATAGTGTTTTATCCTCGTTAGGCTTTTGCATCGGAATTCATATCATGCTTGTGAATCAGGGATGTGGGGCATGGATATGAAGTTTGGAAAACTCAGTACGTTGGTATTAGCAAGTCAATTAGGATTAATGGGGTGTGTAACCGTTAATGAAGAAGGCAACAGCCCTGTCGTCAAAGCAGATCCTGTCTCAATGGCAGAGTCTCGAATCGCTCTAGGCTTAGGTTACTTGGAAAGCGGTAGCATGATCAGAGCACACGACAATCTCCAGCAAGCCCTCACCCACGCGCCAAGCTATTACCGAGCTCAGCTCTCAATGGCCCATTATTACGAAACCGTTGGAGAAGATGCTAAAGCAGAAGACATGTATAAACGTTCTCTAAGACAGAATTCAAAGAATGGTAACGTGCTCAACAACTACGGTACCTTCCTGTGCAAGCAAGGCGAATACAAACAAGCTGACAAGATGTTTAATCGAGCGATTGAGCAACCATACTATTACCTGATCCCTGCCAGCTACGAAAATGCCGGATTCTGCGCCCTGAAATCAAACAATAAAGATAAAGCGAAATACTACTTCACTCGCGCTATAGACCACGACCCTCATAGACCTAAATCGATCCTTCAGCTTGCTAAGCTCGAAATCGACAGTGGAAATTACACTGATGCTCGTATTCGACTCATGCGTTTTAATCAAATGTATGGCGTGAAAAAGCCCTCTTTACGCCTCATGGTTGAGCTCGAACGCGCGGCGGGTAATGAGGCTCTCGAGAAAAAGTATCAATATCAGCTCGACCAAATTTCTTAATGCCATCACGATGTATGAGCCGAAAAGGTCAAATCGGCTCTTTACCTACAAAATAAAAAGTGAGTGCTCTTCCTTACTTTCTGACAAGTCATCTAACGTAATAATTGTGCCACTGCTGTTTTTGAGCCACTACGTACTACCTAACCTACTATTTATTAATGATGTGTGAATTTTCACCAAACTAACAACTGAGTTTTTACTCTAATATGTATGATAGCCATCACACAACAATGCTCATTGTTTGCACAAGCATCATTAAAATTTATACATTCGAGTGGATTATAAGGATTTCATCAAAAACAACTAAATCTATAAACATCACAGATAAAAGGAAATTTATGTTGAAGTATAGAAACTTAGCGTTGGTTGCAACCCTGCCTATCGTATTGTTGCAAGGCTGTGGAGGTGGAGGTAGCTCCAGCGATACCCCAACGAGTACTACACCAACAGATATTGTCACATGGAAATTTAGAGATTTTTCTGTTCCTGCTAGCAGTTTTGCTAACAAATGTAGTATCGCAAGAACGGGAATTGATCCTTACACAGGAAAAAGGTACCCAGATGAAGCTGGTTCAACGTTGCACGAGAAAATGTTCCTGCGTGCATTCAGCAATGACACCTACCTTTGGTATGACGAAATTCCCGATAACAATCCAAGTAATTATCCGTCTGTTCTCGCATACTTCGATTCTCTTGTGACACCTTACAAAACGGCTTCGGGTCAAAATAAAGACCGATTCCACTTCACTCGTTCATACGACGATTATATGAAGTCGCAACAGGCGGGCCTCGTGGCTGGCTTTGGTTTTAACTGGAAGTTTGTGCAAAGTACTGAGCCACGTGAAGTCATCATTTCTTACACCGAAGACGATTCTCCAGCATCTTCTAACGGTGTTGCTCGTGGTGATAAGCTAGTAAAAATTAATGATATTGATGTTGTAAACACATCCTCTCGCGCAGAGATTGACTTCATCAACAAGACTCTTTTCTCCCCTGAACTAGGCAAAGATTTCACGTTCACATTCGAAACGGTAGACGGTGCGCCTAAAATAGTTACGCTTACCTCTGCAGACGTAGCGACAAGCCCAGTTCGTAATGTAAAAATCATCGATAACGATGCGACAAAAGTCGGTTACATGCAGTACAACGCGTTTGAAGTCACCGCACAACAACCACTTATTAACGCCTTTAACCAACTATCAGCGGCAAACGTTGACGAAATTATCATGGATCTGCGTTACAACGGTGGTGGCTTAGTTTGGCAGTCTGCACAAGTTGGCTACATGCTGGCTGGTACGCATTCCACCTCCACGTTTGCTGAACTGATTTACAACGACAAGATCATGAACTCCGGCGAGGTAGGAAATAACGTTTATAACTTTGTCGATACCGAAATTGATTGGGGTAAAGGTATCTTGACTGACAATGCCCTACCGACATTAAGTGCGAAACGCGTTTACGTTTTAACTACAGATAACACCGCGTCTTCCAGTGAACTTCTTATCAACGGCCTTCGCGGTATTGATGTCGAAGTCGTTCAAATTGGCACGACGACAACGGGTAAGCCTTACGGTTTCTCCCCACAACAAAACTGCGGCAACATGTATTACACGATTCAATTCAAGTCCTCGAACGCTAAGGGCTTTGGTGATTTTGCCGATGGCTTTACACCTACAGCAAAAAGTCTAGTATCGTCTAATATTGGTATAGATGACAAAGTGGAAGGCTGCGTTGTTGCGGATGATTTAACCAAACCATTAGGTAATAGCTCTGAAGGCATGTTGTCTGCAGCATTAAACTACATGACCACAGGAACTTGTCCACCTGCACCAACCGTAGCAAAAGCACCTCGCCTTATGCCTATGCTGGGTGGCACTCCACTAAATCAACAGCTTGATCCACTGCGACAAGAGGCTATTCATGTCAAAATTAACTAGAACAAAAGCATTGATCACCGGAGCAACGATGAGCCTGATGCTGACGGGGTGTGCATCGTCAAGTAACAGCGACGCCGTCAATGCACTCAGCATTAAGACATCAGGCGACACCGTTACGGAAATTCAACGAGCGATTACGACGATTCAAGGCAACCAAGTACCACCAAAAATTGCTTCCAATACGTTTGAAACGAGCTCTCACTTGTTGATCGTTTCTGGACAATTGATGGAGAGTTACAACATGCCATTGAACGGTGCAGAGACAGAGTTGCCCGATCAATACACCTTGCAGCTCAGAGATGAGGAATGTGGCGTTTATTACGAGAAAGACGACAAGTTTATTCCTCTAACCAACATACAGTGTCGACCTAATCCAATTCAGGATTAATCAAAAAGCGCGCCGTTACTTTTTCCAAAATAACGGCGCGTTTCTTTTATTATCTGTTCACTGACCCACTTCTATTTATAAGAAGTGGAACGTCACGTTACCAGTGATGCTACTAACGGTATCACTATCACCATCAATATCCACACCAAATGCCTGATAACTTGCACCGAGAGAAATGTTATCTAACAGGAAATATTCCGCACCAACGCCGTACATGTAAGACACGCCATCGTCTTTGTCCAAGCTGCTCAAATTACCATTGTATTCGACATTAAACGCATTAATACCCCCCTTCGCGTAAACGTGCAGAGGACCAAAATCGATACTTGGTTTCGCCGCTAGATAGAATGAAGAGAAATCCACATCACCTTTTTTGCCACCAAGATTTAAATCTACTTGGCCATGGTTAAAGTAGCCAACCTCAATACCGATCAGCGGTAAGATCCCCGTACCTACATGGATACCGTAAGTCGTATCACTTTCACTGTCGATGTCAGATTGACCGATTTGACCACCAGCATAAAGCCAAGAATCAGCCATCGCAGACGTTGAGCAAAGCGCTAAAGCCAATAACGAGAGTTTTGTTTTCATAGTTATACCTTTCCTGTTCGATTCCTGAACGGAACATCACGCGAATTGCATCGCGTTCCTTATGTATCTAGGTAAATACTATATTCAAAAAGTGGCTGGTTTTAAGAGCAAGAAATGAATAAGTTCTGTTCAATGTCTATTTGTGTGATTTACAGACAAAAAAACACCGGCGCGTTGCCGGTGTTTATCAAATAAATCTTCGAGAGGCTCGATGATTATAGGAAGTGCAGCGTCGCGTTTACAGAGAACGTACCGATGTCGTCTTTACCCGCTGTGTAGTTCATGTAGCTTGCGCCAACAGACATAGGGCCGAAAATGAAGTATTCCGCACCTACACCGTACATTAGATCCACATCATCGTCGTCTTTGCCGCCAGAAACTTTCTTATCCCACTGGTGGATACCGCCTTTCGCGTAAACATGCAGAGGACCGAAGTCGATGCTTGGTTTAAGCGCAGCGTAGTAAGAAGTCAGTTTAGTTTCTTGACCAGCGATCTTGAATTCACCGTGTTGAGTAACACCCGCTTCGATACCGATAATTGGCAGAATACCTGTACCTACGTGTACAGAGTAAGACGTGTCAGTCTCACCTTTGTAGTCAGACTGACCTACAGAAGCACCACCATAAATCCATGAATCTGCCATTGCTGCAGAAGAAGCACTTAGAAGTGCCACTGCCAATAGAGTTTTCTTCATCATCAACCTTTACTCTTTTATTATTACCCACATCTGCACCAGCAGAGGTTGGTACTGCAAACATAAGGGAGGCGAACCATTGCCTCCCTTATGACTTAAAATCACTTGTGGGTAAATAGCTGCAATTACTGTACCAATCGAGCTTGCCACTGGACAAACCATTGATTACTCAGCAATCCCCACAAGAAAAAAACTGCCGCTATTTTACTGAACGATTAGCAAGCATCAATCGCATTTTTGACACGTTTATCAGAAACTGGGTACGGAGTGCCCAATTGTTGAGCAAAAAAGCTCACGCGAAGCTCTTCGATCATCCAACGAATCTCTTTCACGTTCTCTGGAATCACCATGCCTTTCGGAATTTTGTTGAGCAGCTCTTTGTAGTCGCTCGTCACTGATTCCACTTTCAGCATGTGTAAACGGTCTTTGTTTGGATCGATCGGCAGCTTCTCCATACGACGCTCAATGGCACGCATGTAACGCAGAATATCTGGCAGGCGTTTCCAGCCACACTCTGTCGCGAAGCCCTTGAAGATCAATCCTTCGACTTGTGCTTTGATGTCCGATAACGCAAACGCCATGGTGAAATCGATCTTGCCTTTCAACTTCTTATTGATGTTGAACGCGGTCGTCAGGATGGTTTCCACTTGCTGTGCAATGTCCACCACCGTGTCACCAAGCTCAGCACGAACGTGTTCTTTCAGTGCATCAAACTTCTCTGGCTCCCAAACCAAACCGCCCTGCTCTTCAATAAGCTTATCGACACCACACGCGATACAGTCATCAATCAGATCCAATACTTTTCCGTAAGGGTTAAAGTACAGACCCAACTTCGACTTGTTTGGTAAGTTAGAGTGCAGGTATTTGATTGGCGACGGCACGTTTAGCAAGATAAGACGGCGCTGACCCGCTTGCATTGCCGTGACCTGCTCGTATTCGGTCTCGTACAGTTTGATTTCAACACTGTCTTTAGAATCAACAATCGCTGGGTACGCTTTAACGTCGTAACCGCCACGTTTTTGTTGGTATACCTTCGGCAGCTCACCAAAGCTCCACGTGTGCAGACCTTGTTGCTCAATGTCGTCATCCGCTACTTTTGAAAGGGTTTCTTGAACTTTATCTTTCAAGCTCTCTTTCAATTCATGAAGGTCTTTATTTTCCTTCAACTTGCGATTTCTATGGTCAACCGCGCGGAAAGTCACCTTTAAGTGCTCTGGAATTTGATCCATATTCCAATCTTCGCGCAGAACTTCCACACCCGTCATTCGACGCAACTCTTTCTCTAATGAGTCCAGTAGTGGTGCTTCCATCGGCGTTGCACGAGCTAAGAAAGCATCGGCGTAGTTTGGTGCAGGAACAAAGTTCTTACGCACGGTCTTCGGCAGCGATTTAATCAAACTCACCACAAGCTCATGGCGTAAACCTGGGATCTGCCAGTCAAAACCCGCAGGCTCAACTTGGTTCAAGATCGGCAACGGCAAATGCACCGTTACGCCGTCACTATCATCGCCCGGTTCAAACTGGTAGCTCAACTTGAGTTTCAGGTTGTTTTGGTACCAGAAGTTCGGGTAATCCAAATCAGTAACGTGGCTTGCATCGCCTTTGAACAGCATCTCTTTTTCAAAGTTCAGCAGCTCTTTGTTGTCTTTTGATGCTTTCTTCCACCACGTATCGAAGTGTTTGCCAGAGACCACTTCAGTGCCAACGCGTTGGTCGTAGAAATCAAACAGCTCATCGTCATCCACCAAGATGTCACGACGACGTGACTTGTGTTCAAGTTCTTCCACTTCTTGAAGAAGCTTACGGTTTTGCTTAAAGAACGCGTGTTTGGTTTCCCACTCGCCTTCCACTAGCGCGCTACGAATGAATAGCTCACGACTTACAGTAGGATCGATACTGCCGTAGTTCACCAAACGCTTCGGTACAATTGGCACACCGTAAAGCATCACTTTCTCGTGCGCCAAAACTGCTGCACGTTTCTTCGACCAATGCGGCTCGCTGTAGCTGCGTTTAATTAGGTGCTTCGCTAACGGTTCAATCCACTCTGGTTGAATCTTCGCGATGATACGGCCCCAAAGTTTTGAGGTTTCCACCAGTTCAGCAGACATGATCCACTTAGGTTGTTTCTTGAATAGACCCGATGCAGGGAAGATATGGAAACGAGCGTTACGCGCGCCTTGGTATTCATTCTTCTCTTGGTCTTTCATACCGATGTGCGACAACAAACCAACAAGGATTGAGCTGTGTACACCGTGGTAAGACGCAGGCTCATCGTTAAGTTTGAATTCCATTTCACGCATCGACTGGTGAATTTGGAAGTACACATCTTGCCACTCACGCACGCGTAAGTAGTTCAAGTAATCTTGTTTACATTGCTTGCGGAACTGGTTACCCGTCAGCGCTTTTTGCTGCTTCTGGATGTAGTCCCACAGGTTCACAAACGTCAGAAAATCTGAGTCTTCATGGAAGAAGCGTTTGTGCTTGTCATCTGAAGATTGCTGCTTGTCACTTGGACGCTCGCGCGGGTCTTGAATCGACAATGCAGCCGCGATGATCATCACTTCTTTCAATGCGCCTTGCTTTGGTGATTCCAATACCATACGCGCTAAACGTGGGTCGATTGGAAGACGTGCAAGTTGACGACCAATGCTGGTTAGGCGTTTGTTCGGGTCCTTCGCTTCTGCGTTAATTGCACCCAGCTCTTCCAACAAGCGAACACCGTCTTGAATGTTACGTTTGTCAGGTGCTTCCACAAACGGGAAGGCTTGAATATCGCCCAAACCAAGTGCCGTCATCTGCAAGATAACCGACGCTAGGTTGGTACGCAGGATCTCAGGATCGGTAAACTCCGGACGTGACTCAAAATCTTCCTCTGAGTACAGACGGATACAGATACCCTCTTCCACACGACCACAACGACCTTTACGTTGGTTCGCACTCGCCTGAGAAACTGGCTCGATTGGAAGACGCTGAACCTTAGTACGGTAACTGTATCGGCTGATACGCGCCGTACCCGGGTCGATAACGTATTTGATTCCCGGAACCGTCAACGAGGTTTCCGCTACGTTGGTTGCCAGTACAATGCGGCGACCAGCATGAGGTTGGAAAATCTTGTTCTGCTCACCCGCCGACAAACGCGCGTAAAGCGGCACAATTTCCGTGCTCTTCAGGTTACGTTTAGACAGTGCATCAGCGGTATCACGGATTTCACGCTCACCGTTCATGAAGATCAGAATGTCACCTAAACCTTCATCGCACAGTTCATCTACCGCTTCGAAGATACCTTCAAGTTGGTCACGATCATTATCGTCATCACCACTTAGTGGGCGGTAACGCGTTTCTACTGGGTAAGTACGACCTGACACTTCAATGATTGGTGCGTTGTTGAAGTGTTTTGAAAAACGCTCAGGGTCGATGGTTGCCGACGTGATGATCACTTTCAGATCAGGACGACGTGGCAGCAACTCTTTCAAGTAACCCAAGATGAAATCGATGTTAAGGCTGCGCTCGTGCGCTTCATCGATAATAATGGTGTCATATTGATTCAAGAAGCGGTCATGCTGAATTTCAGCCAGCAAGATACCATCCGTCATCAATTTGATTTGGGTGTTTTCAGAGATCTGATCGTTGAATCGAACCTTGTAGCCAACAAACTCACCAAGCTTGGTTTCCATCTCTTCAGCAATACGGTTCGCAACCGAACGCGCCGCAAGACGACGAGGCTGAGTATGACCAATCAGACCGAATTTACCGCGACCAAGCTCAGCACAGATTTTTGGTAGCTGAGTGGTTTTACCTGAACCGGTCTCACCCGCAACGATAACCACTTGGTTTTCTTCGATCGCTTTCGCAATGTCGTCGCGTTTTTGGCTGACTGGAAGGATTTCAGGGTATTCAATCGTTGGTTTGTAGCTACTGCGTTGCTCCACAACCATCATGGATTTGGCGATGTCTAATGCGATTTCATCAAACACAGCGTTACGTGCTGCGTCTTTTTTGATTTTGCTCGCACCAGAGATTCGTTTACTCAAGCGGAAGCGGTCACGCATCATGCACTGGTTAAGTGCCTTGCGCAGTGACGCCGCGTTATTTACTTGAGCCTGAGGCGTAGCATTCTGAGAAGCTTGTGCTTGAGATGCATTAGCCTGCTTCGCTTTGGCAGTTTGCGCACCATTTGACGGTGTCGCTTGCTCTTCAGCGGGATTCTTTTTTGGGGGCTGTGACGAAGTCAAAGCGTTTCCTATTCTTTTCATTACATAAAACTGCGCGGATTGTAGCACATAAGGGCTAGAACAAGATAACGGAAAGCAGCTTCAAACAATCATTCAATTTTTTCGAACAACTTAAGCAAATCCATCGGGTTTTGAGTCGCTGACCATTGCCTATAATGCATCACATAGCCGAAAGCACTTATTAAAGGAAATCCATATGTCTCGTGTACTAGCTCTTAAATCAAGCATCCTTGGCGATTACTCTCAATCAAACAAACTGGTTGAAGACTTCATCAAAAATGTAGACCAAGATAAGCTAACGGTTCGTGACCTAGCTGCAAATCCACTGCCAGTTCTAGACTTTTCCGTTGCGACAGCACTTCGTGCAACAGAAGATCTTTCACAAGAGCAACAAGCGGTGGTTGACCTATCTGATACCTTAATTGAAGAAATCAAAGCAGCAGATACTTTGGTTATCGCAGCACCAATGTACAACTTTACGATTCCAACACAGCTGAAAAACTGGATTGATTTGATTGCTCGTGCCGGCGTGACATTCAAATACACAGAAAATGGCGTTCAAGGTCTGATTGAAGGTAAGAAAGCAATCGTAGTTACCACTCGTGGTGGTCTTCATAAAGACTCACCAACTGACAGCATGACACCATACCTACGCACAGTATTAGGTTTTGTTGGTATCACGGATGTGGAATTTGTTTACGCAGAAGCGCTAAACATGGGCGAAGACGCAGCAGCGAAAGGCATCTCAGACGCGCAAAGCCAATTGGCAACCTTGGCATAAGATTAAATAGAATTGAATACAAACAAAAAGGGATTGGTCCGCGCCAATCCCTTTTTTATCGTTTTAAGTCAAAGTTGATCATGCTGTTGTAGCAGCTTTGCGCGCATTGTCCGCAACCTTTGCATTTGGCAGCGTCAATTTTAGGTTTGACATCATCTTGCCATTGCAAGGCATCATAAGGGCAACTGTCCTCGCAACTGCCGCAATAACCGTATAAGTTTTCGCAGCTGTTCGAGATAGTTGCTATCAGGCCTGTAGACTCTATTTGGTTTGAAAGCGCCAATGTAGGACACGCCGACTTACACGCACCGCATAGATCACATGCCGAGTAGCTGATGTCTAACGCAGCAACGCCATCAACCATTTCTATGATTTGGATCGGACATGCCGAAGCGCACTTTCCGCATCCATCACATAGCCTTGTGAACATCGACTCTTCCACCGCATACGGCGGTCTCGCTTTAACACGAGGCTCTTGAGCTTGCCCTACTGGCGCGCGACGAAATGAAAACAGGCGTCGCTTGCTTAGATCAACCGATTCAGACTGGCGCATCCGAGTAATCTCTCTTTGCTGGCACAACGACTTGGTATTGCTCACTCAAGGATTGAAGTAATTCTTCCGTAAGGTTCGACAGTTTTGAGTAAGGCGTCAGTGTCACGGCTTTTTTGAAGCGTTTGTTGAAAAAACCAAACCACGTCATCAGGTGCTCGCGCAGCATTTCAGCCGCCAGTTTTTGTTGGTCAGTTTCAATCAACATGCCTAACACCATCAGCATCAAGCCGATCTGGTCTTCTGGTTCACGTTGGTCAGATTCCAAAGCAAAACCACAACGCTGCAAGAAGTAACGATATTCAATGGTTGATTCACCAAACAACACGGCTTCTTTATCCAGATAAGCCGAACCCCAAGGTGGCGCTGGCATCTCACCAATACCAGCGAACATACGATCGTGCTCCATTTGCAGTGCCTCTTCGCTCTCGTTTTGAAAGCTGCAAAGCATGTCATTAAGCGCTTCGATTGGTGTGTCAGTATTGCTCAGCAACGTATCGAGATTCGCCGCTGGGTAATCTTTTGGTTGGTAGTAAAACAGTGCACCAAACAGCTTAAGAACGATGCTGGTATCTTGTGGTTCAAGTTGAGAAATTTGCATGAAGTACCTTTGATGACTGGTGTTTTTATTCTTCGATTAAGTAAAACGGAAAAGAAGTGGGACGAACACTCGCCCCACTCTGCTAATTGTTATCAGTACAAATAATGGTTATCAGCACAAATAACGATTATTAGTACAAACCAGATGTAAAGTGCATGCCGTAGAACACGTTGCGACCCAGAATCTCTGCAACGAACAATGCAACGAATGCCACGATAACTAGCAAGTTCTTCTGACGACCTTCTGCGGTAAACAACTCAGCGAATACCCAAAGAGCAGCAGCAACCACAAGCAACAGCACATGACCGGCAACATAGCCAGACAGCATGGTGATTTGATCCAAGCCACTGTGAATCGCCGTTGAGATACCTGCGAAGTAAATCGTCTGCATTACTGAGAACGCTAGGTTCAGCGCAATCAAGCTCACACCAGCCCACATTAGGCGACGATTGGTTTTCTCAGCCGTCACGTCTAATACGTTGATAAGCGTGTAACCAAACATCAGACCTGAAGTCACGACCGTGAACCAAAACGCAACCGTTGTCATTGGTGAGTACCATGCTGGTACCGTTTCGATTTGGTAAACATTTGCCATCGCGAAAATGAAAATCACGCCAACCGCGATAGACAACCAGTTCACGATTTTGCGAACGCCTTCGCTACCGACTTTTAGAATCGTTAGCAACCAGTACAAACCCGCTAGAGACAGAAAGCTTGCACCCGTTAAGATCTCGTTAGATAGCGCCGCACTACCCACACGGTTTAATGCGTTGAAGGCACGAAGAGGGCTACCCAAGTGAGTGGTTGAGAACAAGAAACCCAAGCCCATTACAACCAAAATTGCGAAACGAGCGATGTTCATACGAGGTTCTGTCACGCGTGGTGGCTTACCGAATTTCTCGAACGCATTAACCGTTAGGTGCGCGCCAACCGCTGTTTGAGCAAGAACCGTAAAGGCAACTAATGGTGCTTCGTATAACATTATTTCACCTCTCTTGGATTCTGTAGGAAACCAGTGCGGTCATTGGTTGGACGACCATTTGGATTTAGCTTCACGATCAAGTTCGGGCTAGTAATGCGAGAATCTGGCAATGGTGCCACATCCGCGTTTGAACCGTATTTCGCGCGTAGCTCATCAATTGGACCAAACTCAATCGCACGCAATGGACAGCTATCAACACACACTGGCATTAGACCTTCTGCAACACGTTCGTAACAGCCATCACACTTAGTCATGTGACCTTTTTCTTCGCTGTATTGAGGTGCGCCGTATGGGCATGCCATGTGACAAGATTTACAGCCGATACACACGCTTTCATCGACAACAACAAAGCCATCTTCTTCACGCTTGTGCATTGCACCTGATGGACAAACCTTGGTACACGCAGGGTTAGTACAGTGGTTACAAGAGATCGATAGGTAGTACGCAAACACGTTTTGACGGAACGCGCCGTTTTCTTCTGTCCAGTTGCCGCCTACGTATTCGTAAACACGACGGAAGTTACGGTCGATACCCAGATCTTTGTTGTCTTTACAAGAGAGCTGACATGTTTTGCAGCCAGTACATTTGCTTGAATCAATGTAAAAGCCATACTGCTTCGCTGTGCTCATTATTTAGCCCCCATTTTCTTAATTAGCGTCACTTCAACGAGGTTGGTATGGCTCGGGTTTGATTTTGCCAACGGGCTTGGACGTTGTGTCGTCAGCACGTTGATTGAACCCGCTTGGTCAACACCTTTACCATTTGGTGAGTACCATGCGCCCTCACCTAAGCCAACGATGTGTGGCATGATGCGTGGGGTTACTTTTACGCGAACGTTCATTTCACCGAACTTGCTGCGCACGCTAACCAAGTCACCGTTATCGATGTTGCGTGACGCTGCATCAATCGGGTTGATCCAAAGTTCCTGTGGTGCCGCTGCTTTTAGGATGTCGACGTTACCGTACGTAGAGTGCGCACGAGCTTTGTAGTGGAAACCCGTCAACTGAAGCGGGAACTCTTTACGATCTGGCGAATCCCAGCCGTTGAACGTCGAAACGTATTCAGGCAATGGCTTGATGGACTCATCTTCGTCCAGTTCCCATTCTTCGTTGATCTTCGCGAGGGTCTCTGAGTAGATCTCAATCTTACCTGATGGTGAAGGCAGTGGATTCGCTTCTGGGTCACGACGGAAGTCTTCAAACGCCACATATGGACGGTCGAATTGCTTCTTGTAGATGCCCTGCTTTCTCATCTCATCGTAAGACGGCAGGTTTGGATCGTTGTTTTGTTTAACGGTCTGAGCGTACATCCACTGTAGCCACTCTTCTTGAGTGCGACCTTCAGTAAATTCATCAAACACGCCCATGCGCTTCGCCACACCAGACATGATGTCGTAGATTGGCTTACATTCGAAACGAGGTTGAATCGCTTGGCTTGCAAAGATGAAGTAAGGCATTGAAGCTGCCGCACCATCCATACAGAAATCCGATTGCTCTGAGGTTGTACAGTCTGGCAGTACGATATCGGCATACTTCGCAGAAGAGGTCATGTGGTTGTCGATCACCACAATCATTTCACACGCTTTTTCATCTTGAAGAATTTCGTGTGTGCGGTTGATGTCTGAGTGTTGGTTAATCAGACAGTTACCTGCGTAGTTCCAGATGAACTTGATGTTGTTTTGTAGCTGTTGAACGCCTTTAATGCCGTCAGTAAGATCGGTCATCTCAGTGCCACGGAAAATCGCGTCTGTCCAAAGGAACATAGGGATAGAAGCGCTGATCGGGTTTGGCACTTTCGGGAAGCGTTGGAATGGGTATGAGTGGTTACCCTCACGAGCACCAGTACCACCACCTTGTAGACCAACCTGACCACGAAGCAGAGACAGCATCATGATCGCTTTACACGCTTGCTCACCGTTTGCTGAACGTTGTAGACCCCAACCTTGGGTGATGTAAATGCGTTTTGCATCACCGATTTCACGCGCAAGTTTCAAAATCACATCAGCCGGAATACCTGTGATTGGCTGTGCCCACTCTGGTGTTTTCTCGATACCATCTGGACCTGTGCCCATGATGTAATCTTTGTAGCTGCCGTTTTCTGGCGCTGACGCAGGCAGTGTTTTGCGATCGTAACCCACACAGTAACGGTCAAGGAAGTCTTGGTCGACTTTATCTTCGCTAATCAATACATGTGCGATAGCAGCGATCAGTGCAGCGTCAGTACCATGCTTGATTGGTACCCATTGGTCTTCACGACCCGCGGCAGTATCGGTGTAACGAGGGTCGATACAGATCGTACGTGTGTGGCTGATGTTTTTTGCGTCCACGTAGTTATGAACCTGACCACCGCCCGACATACGAGTTTCTGCAGGGTTGTTACCAAACATCAGACAAAGATCTGCGTTTTGTACGTCGTCAATCGAGTTGTTGTCTACCCAAGTGCCGTAGAAATACTCAGACATACATTCAATGTTCGCTGCTGAGTAGTCACCATAGTGGTTCAGGTAGCCACCACAGAGGTTCATCATACGTGCAACCAATGTCGCGCTTGGATCCCAACTCTTAGTTACCGTACCACCCAAGGTACCCGTACCGTAGTTTAGGTAAACCGCGTCATTACCGTAGTCTTTAATGATACGTTTTAGATTGTCACCAATGAGGTCAAAGGCTTCGTCCCAAGTGATACGTTTGAACTTACCTTCACCACGTTTACCAACGCGAAGAAGTGGGTATTTCAAACGGTCTGGCGAGTAAACACGGCGACGCATAGAGCGACCACGCAAACAAGCACGAACTTGATGATTGTGGTTATACACATCATCACCCGTGTTATCGGTTTCTACCCATTTGATTTCACCGTCGACCACGTGCATACGAAGCGGACAACGCGAACCACAGTTAACGGTACATGCCGACCAGACAATTTTTTCATTTGGTTTCGCTGGCGTTTCTCTGGCAACTGCTTTAGTTGCAAACGGGAGAGAAAGTGCGTTTCCTGCTAACGCTAAAGCGCCAAGTGCAGAACCACCCTTTAAAGCATCACGCCGAGTAATATTAAACTTACCATTTTGACTCATGGTTTTTTCCTAAATTACGTTTTTGAATTTGGTAGTGGCGCTTAATTAATGACTTTAAGTGGGGAAAGAACACTCGTTAGAAATAAAAGACATAGAGATTGTATTTTCAAAATAGGCATTCATTGAAAATATCTAATTTCGCTTTAATTAATACACAAGGCAAATCAAAGCAGCATTTCTACAAAACCATCAATTAAGCTAGACAGCACAAGCCCTGAGCAACTAAGGCATGGCCACCCGCCACTATTAATATCCTTGTAGATTTAAGGGGTGCTAATCTTGACCACTGTCAATTATTAAAAAATACAAAATGCAATCTTATATTTCAATTCAACGTTTTATATGAATGAAATATTAATAGGTCAGAGAGGAGTCAATTCAATTAAATATTAGAATGTTTTTTAAATTGAATGGATAATAAATACGAATACAGAAGAATAGAAATAAGAATAATTACCAATTAAATACAAAAATGGCAAGCTTGGTAGCATTGCCATTTTGATTTAAACAACGATGTTATTCTGAACGGTCTAACTCAGCAGTCTTGGTTACTTAAGCTGAACCGTAACTTGGCTAGTCGCTAAGCTATCCCCACCGACATACACACCTAATTCTCCCGTTTCGTACATGAAACTGCCCTGCTGACCATAAAACTTCAGTTCATCTGCAGAGACGGTAATCCTAAGCGTTTTTTTCTCGTGCGCGGCAAGCGAACATTTAACAAATGCCTTTAGCTCTCTTTCAGGTCGAGTTGTCGATGACACTTTACGCGATATGTAACACTGGACTATCTCCTGACCATCGACAGTTGAAATGTTTTCCACCTCAACATCGACAACCAGGTCCTGCCCTTCCCTGATTTCAGGTGTTATGCAGGTGAGATCGTTGTATCTAAACTGCGAGTAACTTAATCCAAATCCAAATGGGTAGAGCGGTGTATCCTTCTCATTTTTGTACGGCATGTACTCTTGATACGCTCTCATTTTACCAATGGTCTTGCGAGCATAATACATCGGGATCTGCCCGGTGCTTCTTGGCACTGTCATGGTCAACTTACCACTTGGGTTTCTATGCCCAAACAGTAAATTACCCAATGCAGCCCCTACCTCAGTGCCACTCTGCCACGCATAAACAAGTGCATTAGCATATTGTTCGGTCTTCGGCGATGGCACCGGTCGACCGGTACACTGCACGACAACAAGTGGCTTCCCAGTTTGCCCAATCGCTTCAATCAATTCTTCTTGACCAGGAGGTAAAACAAGCTCCGCAACATTCCTCGCCTCACCAGTTCTACGATGACTCTCACCAACACACAAAACCACCACATCAGCACGATGCGCGCACTCCACCATATCATCGCTGAATGCCTCGGAATCAGTCAAAATAACGTTTTCCGGTGCCGCAGCTTCAATGCCTTTTACTATCGAAACAACATCATTTGCTTTGCCATCCAAACACCAAGATCCCAAATGCTGTCGCTGCGAATGTGCATGAGGACCAATGACCGCTACCTTTAGCCCTTGAGTTGGGAGAGGCAGTAAGCTGGACTCATTTTTGAGCAACACCATGCTCTCTTCGGCAAGTTGCTGCGCTTTCTGTTTGTGGCTTTGCTTCCCAAGCACCGTTGTATGTTTTTCCGGATCAACATAAGGCTGTTCAAATAGCCCTGCTCGAAACTTAGTCAGTAAGACTCGATACACCGCTTCATCGACCCACTCAGCAGCCCCTGGCTGACGTTGAATGACGCCTTCAAGCGTGTCTTCATACGCTTCATTCGTCATCGCCATGTCTACACCGGCTCCCAAAGCTTGCAATGCTGCATCGCACGGATCTTTCGCCACACGGAAGTAGGCTAAGTCAGAAATTGAACCCCAATCGCTCACCACCATGCCATCAAAACGCTGCTCTTCTTTAAGCCAGTTTCTGATCAATAGTTGAGAGCCGGTCACCGGAGTGCCACCGAGGTCATTAAACCCTGACATCACTGTTGCTACACCTGCTTTCACAGCCGCAGAAAATGGCGGTAGATGAACGTTGTTTAGTGTATTTAGGCTTAACTCAGTCGTATCGTAGTCTCGCCCACCCTCTGATGCGCCGTAGCCGACAAAGTGCTTTGCACATGCAACAAGCTTGTCTGGATGGGCAGGATCGTCTCCTTGAAAACCATTAATCACCGCTCGAGCAAACTGACTGGTTAGGTACGGGTCTTCACCAGAGCTTTCAATAACCCTGCCCCAACGAGGGTCACGGACAATATCCAGCATAGGAGCAAACGTCCAATTGATGCCTAAAGAGGCGGCTTCCGCGGCAATACATCCATAAGCCTCTTCAACTAAATTGGGGTTCCACGAGCACGACTGAGCAAGCGGTATTGGTAACACCGTCTTTTGCCCGTAGATCACATCACGGGCAAAGATAATAGGAATACCGAGACGGCTCTCTTCAACGGCGACTTTTTGGATTTCATTGAGCTGATGCGGATCGACCGATTCACCCGGCGCATTGCCGGCCCATGCGGTATCGGCAAGAATACGCGAACCATAAGCGCCTTTTGCCACCTTGTTAAGGTAGTCCGATTTGTTTTGTTCATACTCAAGCATTGGAGACTGGCAGAGTTGGCCGATCTTTTCCTCTAGTGTCATGTGTGACAACAAGTCTTGTGCTCTGTCTTCACATGTTGCTGAGGTGTCTTTGTATAATGTCATCCGCTACTACCTATATCTCTCTTTGTTTGTAACGTGGGAAAGCTTCGCTCAGAAACTCCGTCATCTCTTCGTACAAGGCAATATCACCAGATTGCTTCGCTAAGAACCTCAACTGATCTGCCGCGGTAGGTACATAACGTGAATCGAGCTGAACGTATATCTCGATGAATTCCATCA
Source organism: Vibrio sp. LB10LO1 (assembly GCF_010092875.1). NCBI lineage: Bacteria > Pseudomonadati > Pseudomonadota > Gammaproteobacteria > Vibrionales > Vibrionaceae > Vibrio > Vibrio sp. LB10LO1. Next base: position 72,262 of record NZ_JAADJW010000003.1, on the reverse strand, counting down.
GTTGTTGCTTGCTTAATTGCTCAATGATCTGCTTGGGCTTCTCCAACGATTGATAATAAGCATCGGGTCTTGGACCCAAAGTCGAGCTACGCCAGGTATCGAGTACCTGTTGGTAGCCGCCAAAGTATTCGTCTTCAATTCTCAACTCTAACTTGTTCATCCCTTTTAAAGCGGTGATCAAATTTCCTTTCGAATACTGTTCCTCTGCATAAACGAAGTACTTCTCTGAGAGAGAATACGCCTTCATCCACGCAGAACCGTATGCGATGAGGATGACAGACACTAGTGCAAGGAATTTCATTCTTGTTGACACTTTCATTACTTCACTCCTACCCCAGTAAATGCCTTAATAAAGTTCTTCTGAAGACAGAAGAAGACAATGACAACAGGCACCGCAATCATGGTCGTCATGGCCCATAGTTGCTCTAGATTGGTTCCCGGAACTTCTGTTTTGAAGTTGTACAGTGCTAATTGGAGCGTCATTAACGAGTCATCTCGAACGTACAGCAGTGGCCCCATGAAATCGTTCCAAGCGCCCATGAAAGTTAATATGCCGACGGTCGCGAGCGCTGGTCGCATCATAGGAAGAATGATCTTGAAGAAAATACGAAGTTCGCTTGCTCCATCGATTCGAGCGGCTTCCAAATAAGCGTTATCGATCTGCTTCATAAATTGCACCATCAGGAAGATGTTGTAAGCACTGATTGCCCCCGGAATGATTAACACGCGATACGTATTAATCCAGTTCCACTCGTACATCATCATGTAGGTTGGAATGGTGAACAAAATTGCTGGAATCATCATCGAGCCAAGAATCACCTTAAGCCAGAACTCGCGCCCCGGTAGGTTTGTCTTCACAATCGAATAGGCCACCATGGAAGAAAACAGCGTGTTTAAGAAAGTCACCGTTACCGAGATAAAAATCGTATTGAAGAACACTCTTCCTAAGTTGACCGAATCAAACACCTTGATGTAACCGGTGAAAGACCACTCTTTCGGCAAGCTATTTGGGCTGTGCATGATTTCTGGCCCAGTTTTAAAAGAGTTGATCACCATGTAAAAGAACGGATACAACACGATAATAGCGGCAACGAAAAGTGTGCCATAAATAAGTAAGTTTCTTTTTCTATCAGCGTTCATGATTAATCTTCCTTACTGGTGATCTTTAACTGCATCATGGTCAGCAGGTAAATAACGCAAGCGAGCATCAGGCCAATGGTTGAGGCTTCACCCATCTTCATTTGCTCGAAGCCAGTTTGGTAAAGGTATAGAACCGGAGTCAGTGCCGATTGATACGGCCCGCCATTCAAATCAAAGTTCATGAACACTTCTATAAACATCTGTAAACCGTTGATAATGTTCATGGTCATAACAAAAATGATTTGTGGCATGATCATCGGTAGCGTGATTTTCTTAGTTTTTCGCCACCACGACGCACCATCAATATCTGCCGCTTCAAACAAAGACTTGTCGATACTCGCAATACCACCGAGGAAGATGATCATTTGAACACCAAACCACTTCCATGCGCTAAATACAGCGATGATTGGCATTGGTAACCACTCTTCAAACTTCCAGAACACGGGCTCAGACAGCAAACTGCTGCTCACCATGGAGTTTTGAATCGGCCCTGATGGCCCAGAAACAAAGTCGAAGATGATCATTGCAACGGTAATGGACGTCACAACTGGAATAAACATGATGGTTCTGAATAAGCTCGATAGAAATTTAATTTCATTGAGCAGCAGAGCGAGCCCCAGACCAATCACAAAACTCAATGAGACAAAGATGACTTGGTTAAACACCACGTTAAACAGTGACTTCCAGAACAGGAAATCGGTCACAACGGTAATCCAGTTCGTTAATCCGATGAACTTGGTGTTTTCTGGCATTAAGATATTGACGCTCAAAAAACTGCTTTCAAAAGATAGAAAGAACGGATAAATCAAAAAGACGGCGAAATACACTATCCAAGGAGCAAGGAATAGGTAGCCTGTTATGAGGTTATTTTTTTTCATAGTTCCACTTAGACCTATCACGTTATTCATGGATTAACTGTTCGGCTTGCTTGGTCGCAGCTTCTACGGCTTCTTCAGGCGACAAATCTTGCTTAACGACCGCCTTTGAGTATTGCTCTAGAATGATGCTCGCCATATCTGAAGCCAGTGCAAACGGCTCGTTTAGCTTCGCATTTGGCAGTTGTTCAACAAACGGTTTCGCTTCAGGCGTGTTGTAATACGGTCTCTCTTTCAGGGCAGAAAGAGTCGGTAATTGCCCTAACGCCATGTTCGCTTTGTGGTTGAATTCCTCTTCCATCATCAGTTGTAAAAACGCCCAAGATAGTTGCTCTTTCTCGACGCTATTTTTGAAGATCATCAACGCACGACCATCTAGAGTGGAGTAAGACGTCCCGCCTTCTTTTAGGGTTGGGATCGGTGCTAAGCCAACATCCTCACCCACCACCATAGGCTTGCCTGCTGCTTCGGTCAGGTTCGCTTTCCAGCCAAAACCGAACTGTGGCCACATGCCAATGGTGCGAGAGAAAAAGTTCTTCTCCATCGTAAGTGGTGCAAACTGCTGGGCTTTCGCCATGGTTTCAAAAAAGAGTGCCAGCTGAGCTTCTTCTTTGTCGAAGACAGGATTAGTGCCGAAACGGTTAAGCAAGCCGTACTGACCGTCATTAAAGTTGTAATACATTTGAGCTAGCATGCTCCAGTACCAACTTCCCCATGACAGCGCTTCATTCCAGAAAACCGTGCCATAAACAGGGCTTCCGTCAGCACGCGTAGGGAGTTGGCTGATCTTCTCAGCTGCATGTAAAAACTCGTCCCACGTTTTTGGTGGATTCTCTGGGTCTAACCCCGCTTCGACAAACAACTCCTTGTTGTACAACATGAGCGTTGTTGTCGCATTCCATGGAATGTAATAGCTACGACCATAGTTTTTCTCCATGAATACTGGATCGATCCGTTCCGCAAGCTCTTCAAAGCCATCGAACTGCTCAAGGTAGGCAAGCTTGCCCATTTTGGCGTATTTGGCAGGCTGGTAACCAAATACCCCTGCATAAAGGTTTGGAACGTCCCCCGCGGCCATACGGGTTTCAAGGTTGTCATCGTTAGATACCACGACATCAACCTCTGGGTATCGTTTTTTGAACTCAGGAACAAGCTCGGAGCGGACAAAGTCCATGTAGTTCCCAACCGGGGTCATGACTTCAATTCGGGTATTTTCTGCGAGCGTCACTTGCGAACTCAGCGCAAGCACACATCCAATCAACCACTTTTTCATAACTATCCTACAGAGTTTCACGTAAAATTAATGACGTTGGCAAAATCGTTAATGCCTTTAGGCTTTCCGGCTTTTCATCAAGCGCGCTGATCAAGGTTGATGCAGCCAGTTCTCCCATCCCCTCTTTTTCGTGGGTTATCGTGGACAAACTCGGGATCATTAACTCTGCCATTCGTATATCGTCAAAACCGACGAGCTTCATTTCTGAAGGGATGTCTATGCCATATCGTTTCGCCGCGCGAATAATGCCAATCGCCATCTCATCGTTGGCGGCAAATACTGCATCCGGTCTTCTTCCTTGTTCGAACAACTCACTCATTTGCTTGTAGGCAGTCTTTTCTGTGAAATCGCTACGAATCAAATGATGATTGCGAACAGGAATGTTGAAATAACCCAATGCGGAGATATAACCATCCAGTCGTTTCTGACTGTCATAGGAGTCATCAGGACCAGTAAAAAAGTAAATGTCCTGGCATCCTTTCAGCACCAACTCTTTAGTCGCACTAAACGCACCACCAAAGTTATCAATCAAGATGTTGTAGATATGAGGAGCGGTGAGCTCTCGGTCTAAGACGACCATTGGAAAGTCAGGGCCAGCAACAGAAGCTAGGAAGTCACTATCGAATGAGTTGGTCAGAATAATGGCACCATCCACCACACGATCACGGATGTATTTGTGCGCGGTTGAGTTTTCATTACCGTACATACTACAGGCAACCAAATCGTAGCCTTTTTGATGGCATACCTTTTCGATACCTTTGACTAACTCGCTGTAAATAGGACCAAACCAGTAGTTCAAAAACAGTCCTACTGCGTAGCTTCTTCGCTGCTTAAGTTGCTTAGCATTCGTATTAGCCACGTAGTTCATTTCATTCGCAATATTAAGGACATGCTGTCGTGTTTTTTCACTGACACGATTGCAGCCATTCATTGCGTACGATACCGTCGCAATAGAAACATTGGCTTTTTTCGCTACATCTTTAATGGTCACTTTCATTGACGTCTTTTCCTTTTGAGGCTTACCACTCTCACTTCCAACACTTGGTTTACTTCACGTCGGTTTATAAGGGCTCCATTACAGAGCCCTATAAGGTTTAGAGCGTGATATACAGAGTGTTATTTTCACTCTCCAATCGTGTCTCTAGCCATTTGCGCGAAATACGTGCACCACCAGTGCGGTAGCGGTTTTCCGACAATTCAAACGGAACCACCTCACCGTTCAGGGTGATCGCTTTCGGTGTATGCATCGCTTCTTGTAAATCAATCACTAACTTGACTGGTTTGCCATCAAGCTCGAACTGAACATTGGCTTGCCCAACGCGAGGGGAGATAACCGGATCCAGCGTTAAATCGTTCTCAGAGAAACGCACACCAAATACGTTGGTGATTAACTGGTTGACATAGATACCCGGACCGCTTGAATAAATGCGCCAACCGCCCTTCACAGCCACTTCACCCGCTTTAACTTTGCCAAAGTTGTCATAAGCCGTCGGTCGGTCGTTAAACTTCGCGTCCGAGCTTGAGAAATACGCGTTTGATTGACGTAGTTCTGCGTTCGGCACGTGATCTTGGATGCCAACAGGGATGATTTTGTATAGGTTATCGAATACCGCTTCGGCATCGCCTAGCTTACATAACGCTTCGATAAATCGAATATGAGCGTGACAATATTGCAGGCCAACTTCACGGCCTAGGTTTGCGGCAAGCTCAGCGCGTTTGAAGTAGCTTTGTTTACCCGCTTTGTATTCAGCCATCTTGTCCATCAAGCGAACACCATCAGGGTGCACAAGGTTTTTCTTAATGATCGCCATGTGCGACTGAGCCATTTCAGGCGTAAACACTTCTGAGATGATTGAGCGACTCGCTGGCAGTAAGCGATAGTTGATGCCCGTTTTATCGTCAGAAGGATGCAATAGATGCTCGATCTGCTTAACGCCACCTTGCTCATCACGGTCAAAATGGATAAAGCCCGCGATCACGTCATCTTTGATTAAATAATGGTGATAGTCGTGCTCCATTTTCTCAGCAAGATCAGTTAGGGTGGCTGAGAAATCTAGATGCTCAGAGCCCTGTAGTGCTTTTGCCATTGCCTTCAACGTTTGCAGGGTCAGAGGAATCGTCCAACCACTTACCATGTTTTCTCGTAGAGATTGATTCGCCGGCTGCAGCGTGTCGTCCCAATCGCCATCGCCATAACAAGACAACGACGTACCAGGGACAAGGTTATCAAGCATGTGTTGAACCTGGCGCTGAACGTGATGCATAAGTGAGTACGTCTGCCCCGTTCTTTCGAACCCTGCCTCTGCGAGTGTATATGGAAGCTCAACATTCAGGATGCTGACATCGCCAGTCGTGTTGATGTAATCAGCCAGTGCTTTTAGCGGCCAAACCACGATATCGCCATGCGCATCTTCCTGCTGGATTTTGGCGTAGTGATCGAACATAAACCACTGAGGCCAAGTGCCTGTCTCAAGGTATTGGTGGCGATAAATCTCTTGCAATACCGCTTTCGCTTTGCCGTATTCTTGCATCGACATAAAGAGCTCAAATGGCCCCTGCGATACGTCACGAGTGCCCCATGCCGCGCCTGAGTACTGCTCTAGACCGTGCGGTGTCGAGTAGTGCACAAGTGCGTTGTGAGTAAACCAATCTAAACAAGTATTGATGCGCTGACTGTTAAGTGAATCTTGGCTAAAGTCGACTTTAAAGCCTTTTGTCAGAGTTTGAATACCTTGTTGGTACTGCTGCTTCTCGACGTCAAAGTCGATGAACTGCGCTGTTGTGTCTAACTCACCAGTTTGGCCACCAATCGCAATAGATACTGCGTTGTCTAATGTTGCTTTAAGGACTAAGAACTCGGCAGACTCGCTTTCTGCACGGGTAATGACCTCTGCTTCCACATCAGTACCAAATACTGAGATTCCGTAACTTAGTTCTGGCATGAACTGATCAATAAGCTCGTCATTGCCCGTAATCGTGAAGAGATCGCCTTGACGTTCAATAGTCACCTTCCCCTCACCTTCGTTGTTTCCAAAAACAAGCTGGTGCGAGACTTTGATTTCAAGCGGTGCTTCTATGCCATGCTTTTTGATTTCAAGTTGGATGACTGGGCTTTGAGCGCTCGAAAACGACAAGATTTCAAGGTAACCGCCAAATAGCTTATAAATCCAACGCGAGTAGTTTTGGCCTGTTTCGTACGCTGAAGGCATGCCTAGAGCTTGGAATGCATTATCGACTTTAACCCAGATACGTTGGCCGGCATGCGTAAATTGGTTAAGTGGGTTACGGCACACACCCAACAACTTGTTAAACGACGTATTTCCTAGAGTCAGTTGCGAGTTGAACACACCACCAATGTAGTGAGTCGAGCTCATGATCAACTGCTGATAATCTTGGTTATTACCAGAAGCAATAACGTGGCCTGTCATGCGTTCTAGGTGTTTTTCCTTTTCAGGCAACGTCACGTAATGATTGTCACCATAGAAAAACGACAATAGCTCACCATCTTTGGTATCCACAAATGAACGTTCAGCACTGAAGAACTGTTCGATTTCAGTTTCAGAAAGCTTTTCACCTATCAAGTACGCAAACTTTGGCGTATGACGGTGGCTCAATGGTTGACGCTGTGCCTCGTCACTAGTTGGTAATGCTGCGTGTAAATCTGTAACCGTTTCAATAGTTAGCGGATGTCCTGTATTGGATTCCGGACAGTGTGGCGTGACAACGCCATAGAAAACGACAGATTCCACTTCATTCTGATTCAGAGCAAAAGCCTCGCTTTGAAGCGCAACATAGCCCATTTCATACTGGTACTTTTCGTTCGCTAAAGTGTCTGAACGCAATGCAACAGCTTCGCCCGTCAACTTGTATTCTTTACCAAAGAACTGGAAGCCATCCGTGCTGTAGCCCGTTACTGGAGATAACGAGCCAATTTGAATGCGAGGATTGCCCGTCGATTGAGGCAAGTTTTGGCGGCTGCACACCACGTAACCCTGCTCACCTTCAAAGATTTGGTGGTCTAAATATTGAGAACAGTACAACTCATTCGTTTTGACTGCGCCTTCCTCTGCCAAGCCAACATCTTGACCATAAATCAGGTCAAAGCTCAGAGTCTCAGAAGAGAGGTTCGTTACGTTAACTTCATAGAAGTAGGCGCTTGTTCCCGCTTTTAAAGTGACGGTTGCTTCTAGTTCATCTGTTGTTGTCACCCACTGCAGTGAGCCATCCGCATGCTTAAACGTTTCAATATTGTTATTAAAAAAAAGCAACGGCGTAACTTTGAATTCACCGTTACTTTTAACACGAAGAAATACATTCGAGATTGCCATTTCTGATTCTGGCGTATCGAACAAAGACACCATAAGACGACCACTGCGAATTGTGCCTAGCACGCCATCTGAGTTGAACGTGATATTTAGGCTTTCGTCGCCAACGTTCATTTGTGGTCCTGGTTGAATGTGGTGCATAAAGCTTTACTCCAAACTTATTTTGAATCTGTGTAGTGGATATTTTCTTGAGAGGCATCGTCGAATACGTGACACTTTTCGACTTGCAGTTGGATGTGGCAATGGCTTCCTACTTCAGGGGTTTTCTCTGTATCGAGCAGCTTACAAACCATTGCTTTATCGAAAATGTTTACATGTAAGTAGACTTCAGAACCGAGCTCTTCTTTCGCTTCTACTTTTGCTGGTAGCGTATGTTGATTAGCTTGTTCAGCAACGGAAAGATGCTCTGGACGAATGCCTAGGTGGATACGGTGCCCCACCCACTCAACCGCCTTTTCTTGGTGAGCTTTTGATAGTGCAATGGTGTGTTCATTGAGTTGCGCACACACCACGCCATTTTGTTCAACGAGCGTGCCTTCCAGCATGTTCATCGCTGGCGATCCAATAAACTCAGCAACAAACTTGTTTTTTGGCTGGTGGTATACGTTCATTGGAGTATCAACTTGCATGATACGACCTTGATTAAGAATGCAGACCCGATCGCCCATCGTCATCGCTTCGACCTGATCGTGGGTCACATAAATCATAGTGGCGGGTTTGCCCGATTCTTGTAGCTGGCTGTGCAAGCGAGTAATGCGACGACGCATTGATACACGCAGTTTCGCGTCTAGGTTTGAGAGAGGTTCATCAAAAAGGAAAACATCTGGGTTTCTCACCATCGCGCGGCCTAGCGCGACTCGCTGACGTTGACCGCCTGACATCTGCTTAGGTTTGCGATCCAACAACTCTGTGATTTCCAAAAGCTCAGCTGCTTTAGCCACTCGTTGCTCTATCTCTGCTTTTGGTTTCTTTGCGGTCTCTAAGCCAAAAGCCAAGTTTTCATAGGTCGTCATGTGCGGATACAGTGCATAGTTTTGAAACACCATTGCAATACCACGATCTTTCGGAGGCAAGTCATTACACTTGCGGTCCCCGATAATGAGCTGACCATCAGTGATGCTTTCTAAACCCGCAACCATTCGCAACATGGTGGATTTAGCGCAACCTGATGGCCCAACAAGCACCATGAATTCGCCATCTTTAATATCTAAGCTGACATCATGAATAGCGTGGAAGCCGTTGTCATAGACCTTATTTACGTTTTCTAGCGTTACTTTCGCCATGATTCTGCATTCCTATTTCTAAATGCGTTCACTATTTGATGCACTCTTTCCCTTAAAGCATGATCAAAAAATAGTGCATATGGGTTGAGAATGGGATATCCACCAGCGATGGGTACCCCATCATTGATTAAATTGTGCCTCTTAGAATTTCCATACAATGCCAACTTTAGAGAACCAAACCAGCTGGTCACCCGTCCAAGGTGCAGGGTTTGCGTGACGATCCTTAACTTGAATATCCGCTAAGAAAGAGAAGTGATCATTGATAGGTAAATCGGTGTATAGCGCATAAATATCGTAGTCAAAGTGGTCACGGTTATTTGGATCCGAGCCCATATCCAACGTGCCTCGTTCATAACGCAACTCTAGGTAATTGCCGTTATCAAAGTTGAACTGGACTAAAGGTTTAACGGCAAATTCGGTGTAGTTGAAGTCGTTGTGTTCCTCTACGTAAATCACTTTCGCACCAATATTGATACCGTTGTCTAAGCGGTACAGGTACAAAGGCTCACTCTCGATAAACGCGCCGCGACTTCCGGCACCTTGACGTTCATCTTTGTAACCAAGCTCAGCGCTTAGGTGTAAGAAATGTCGCCCAAAGCTCAGATCAATCCCAGGTTTCACCATGTATTTATCGTAGTGCCATTCGCCGATGGTTTTTTCATACGACAGCATTAAGTTGTATGCTACGTTATCGTTTTGACGCCAGTAGAAGCTTGGGATCAACTCAGAATAGTTACTGAGACCCGTACTCTCACCACCACGACTGTGATGTATCTCTTTCAGTACATAACCCATACTGAAGTTATCCGTAACACGCGTAAAGCCGTCCGCATAGATGTAATGAAGCAGCTCTTCATCTGGCTGATTTTCATTGTTTACGCGTTCGTATTCGATGCCGGTAAGTGCACGAGTTCTTGGAGATGCGTCACTGCTCTGTGCAGATTCCGTTTCCAGAATTAGCTCTCGATATTCATGGTCACTCCATAGACCAACTTCTATTTCCTCTTGAGCTTCTTCGGCTAACGCAGCGCATGGAAGCGCAAGGCTCATTAAAGGAAGTAGACTTGATAGTTTCACTGCTTTTCTTAAGTTCACGATTCAATACCTATCTAGTTGTTGTTTGGTTCGAAGGTTTCGTACATATCAACAATCGTTGAGTAGTAGTCTTTGCTTTCTAAATAGGTGCGCACATCCTTATTAATGGCTGGCGATAAGAAAGCGCCAACAAACATTCCCTGATCAAGTGATAGAATTTTCGTGGAAGTCTCACCCTTAGCGTTGACCGCGTCGTACCAACCGTAAGGAGTTTCAAGCTGCGGGTAGAAATCGATAAGTCTATTCAGCAGATTCACGGCCTCAAATGGCTTAACCATGTAAGAGAGTGCTAATGCGTGGGGTGTGCCAGTCTCGCCCCCTTCGATGTCATTGTTAAAGCGCACTTTGGACTCAGATAGTTGCGGAACACCAAATGCGGCGTAGCCATCATCAACAGTCGCCGCAGAGGAAACGAACGGAATTTGGTTATGAATAGCGTGATACTTTTGAACCTCAGTCATGTCTTCGATGATAGAGAAATCAGGCATTAGAGCTCGCTCTTCCAACCAAATCATAGAAAGCATGCCTTGGAAGTAAGCACCGTCCCATGTCAGCATCGGAGTCAGCTTTTTACCATTTAGGTAGTAATCATGGGTGTACAACTCCATGTTACTGAAAGCCGTCTTCGGTACCGATTTTTCAGAGTTCTGAGTGATTAGGTGCGCCCAAACAGGAGCCAGTCGGCTTTCATTGGCTTTACGATCAATATGGTAAGTAAGTGGTGCGTCAGTTTTGGTAGACCAGCCTGAGTAAAGCAGGCCTTTGTCTTCATCGTAAAGTTCAGACCAACCCTCAATTTGGCTGTTAAATATCGCCTCAACCTTACCAACAACTAACTGCTCTTGTTTCTGTTTGGAATCAATGTACGCCCCCGCGACGCCGGCTAAAGCAAACGCCAAGTTAGCGTTATCAACTGCCGGTACGATTCCATCTTCGTTTGGTTTTAGTTGGTCACCTTCAATGTCATAAGGCCAGTAGAATAAGCCTTTCCATGTTGGTGCTTTAGCGAGTGCATCCAGAGTTTCATGAATACGAATTAATGCATCAGCATTGCCATTTTTATGCGCTTCAACGAGGACATTGAGGTACAAACCAATCTCAGTCGTATTAACATAGTAGTCGTGCTTAATATTCCCCTCTTTATCGACGAAAATCGTGTCGTAGGGAACTTTGGCTTTTTGGTCAACACCCACACCGTCGACAAAAAAGTCTAAGTTGTTCTGTAAGTGCTGCTCAAATCCTACCGGATAGAGTTGTGGATTGACGGTAAGTTCAGTGATTGTGACATCAGCGAACGCGGACATGCTAACCATTAGGGTAGAGGTAGCTAAAAGGCTTTTTTTTATCATTGCTCGTATCGACCTTTGTATATAAACGTTTCACCACGGATATTCCCATTGGAGAAACATTGGTCGCAATGTGGCTTTTAGTCTTTTGTGATTAGGGCGCTGCTGAACACATTCGACATGCTTAAACCTTTAAGCATTTAAGCGAAAACATGTGAGAAATCTATCAAGAACGTTAATGGGAAGAGGATATGAAACAGGTGCAGAAGTTTGAGAAACAACAAGCCAAAACGCCGATTCTGCCAGTCATCTCAACTAGAAAAAATGGAAAAACGCAGAGATAAAAGAAAAGGAAATGTGGGCAAAAAGCCAAGCCTTTCTAACAATATAAAGGCTTGGCTAATTCATCTAGCTGCGATTAAAAATCATACTGGAAGTAGATGGTATTGTAGTTACTGCCGCCTTTGATACGACCAAACTGAGAAGCACTCTCGAAAATTGCACTACGGTGATGCAACGAATAACCAACCCACATGTTTTCCCAATCTTTCTGGTTAAACAGATCGCCTACATTCACATCAAATGAGAAGTCGAGATAGTTCAGCAAATTACTTGCGGTGTAACCTTTCTCTTCCATCTCAGTTCCTTCGATGTAGGTGATGTTATCGATGTAAGACATACCCTCTGCAACACCGAAACGCCATTTGGTCGGCCAATTAAAGGTGTAGTAAGCCTTAATCGCCATCACATACTCAGTACTGGACGATTGAACCTCCGATGACCAATGGTGGACCAGACCTGGCGTTAAGTAGATATCAATTGGGAAGCCGAAGATTTCATCCGTCAAAGGGTGTCCGTAGAATAATGACGTTAGCTGGTTGTTGTATTCATCCTTCTCGGCATTAAATTTGAAAATATCGCCGATATTGGAAGGCGTTGCCCAACCGTGAGCGACACGCAGATACGGACGGTTGCTCAACTCTGATTTGCGAGCCTTCCCTTTGTCATTGAAGAAACCGAAGCCAACAAAGACCTCACCTTGGTAGCGGTCTTCAACAATTTGGCTATTGTAAGCTTCACTGTCTAAGCGCGTGACGCTGGTTTCGCCAAGTAAATACAGGTTCGAGATAACATGGTAACGCGCCTTAATGCCTAAGTTAGCATCAATCCCTGCCCCAATTTTCTCGCCCGTTACTTCATCAAACGAGTAATAAGTGCTGTTGAAGTCGGCGTCTTTATAACGAATGGTAAAGGAAGGTTCCAACTCCCAGTCGCCAAACTCGTAGTTCGCCGCGATACGGTAGTTAGAATGAAATTGAAATTCGTCATCCGTCATAACTTCGAATTCTGCGCGCCAGTTCTCGTCAAAGTTGTAACGAATTTGGCCACCGAAATCGACGCGGTCGCCCTCAAAAGCGTTTTGAACTGATTTAGGAATATCAACAAAGCGCAAGCGCATGATCGCACTCGCACGCCAGTCGGAGTCGTCCTCATCAAACAAGAACACGCCACCTTCAAGACCATCAATGTAAAGGTGTTCATTCTCAAAGAACATCATTGGTACAAACGTGCTTACTGTCGAGTCATCGTCAGCTGTATAAAAAGGAATCGCAGCAGTGCGGTACATCGCTGCAATACCCCACTCTTGTTCTGCATGCTTCGACTCAGCAAATGCGGCTCCGCTTAGCAATAAGCCCGAGCATACTAGTGATGTTCCTAGTAGGTGTTTCATAACTCTCCTATGTCGCTGTAATTAGAGACAGTATTCAATCACAAAGAGTATATCTGACTTTACCCGTCTATCGGTTAAAAATTCCTACAGGACTACGTAGCGTTACTATAACCGCACATATTTTAGGCGATTTATAAATTTGTTTTGAATTAACCTCAAATATTCAACCAATTGCACTTACGCATTTCTGGGTTTTATCTTTAATCTGCAATCGCATTTTTGCAATGAATACATACACATAAGAAAATACACAATCATAATAAAAGGTTAATTATGCGAAACGTCACTTTATTATCGCTTGTCCCTTTCGCGTTCGCCTCGCAGGCAGCACAAATTGTGGAACACTCTCAAACTGACCTCTCTGAAGCACTCAATATTGCTGGTGAATCATCCTACATGCCAGCAAGTACCGAGCTGAGCTATCAAAACATCAACCGCGTAGAAATTGGCCAACAAACGCTCGTTCGTAAACAGCAGTTGCACTACGGCGTACCTGTCTACGGCCACTCTGTCGTCGCAGATCTTTCCGCAAAAGGCTTTGCTCAATCGATTGACGGCAATGTCGTGGTTGGGATCGATAACGACTTGGACTCAACGCTACCAATGATCAGTGCCAACCAAGCGATTGAGATCGCAACGGGTACTGAGCAAGGTTTTGCATCTAACGAGTCTCCAGAGAATGATGCTCGTGCGGAACTAATGGTTTGGCTTGACGAACAAAATACTGCGCACCTTATCTACAAAGTCGATGCGGTTAAGATTGTGAATCTGCGTCCCTCTCGTCCTATCACGCTGGTCGATGCAAAATCAGGAGAGGTCATGGACCAATGGGAAGGTCTTGCTTTTCTTGAAGCAGAAGGCCCAGGCGGCAACCAAAAAAGTGGCCGTTATTACTTTGGCCCAAATACTAAATTTGGTGGATTTCAAGTTGACCAATACTGTCAGATGAACAGTGATAATGTCGAAACGATCAACATGAACAACCAACAGTGGGGTGGTCAAGTTCATCGCTTCAACTGCAACGTGAATAACTACCGAGAAATCAACGGGGCATACGCGCCAATGAACGACGCACACTACTTCGGCCAACGTGTGTTTGACATGTACCGTGAGTGGCTTGGCGCACGTCCTATTCAACAAAAACTCACTATGCGCGTTCACTACGGCTCAAACTATGGCAATGCGTTTTGGGATGGCCGTCAGATGACCTTTGGTGATGGCAACAGCTCTATGTACCCTCTTGCGACTTGGGATGTTATCGCACATGAAGTCAGCCACGGTTTTACCGAGCAAAACTCAGGGTTGGAATATCGCGGCATGTCTGGCGGAATGAACGAATCATTTTCTGACGTCGCTGCTGCTGCACTTAGCCAATACGTGCATGGTAGCTTCAACTGGAAGATGGGTGAACACGTGATGAAATACTCGCCGGCAATGCGTTACTTCATCAACCCAAGTCACGACGGAGCTTCGATTGGTCACGTGAACCAGTACTACCGTGGCATCGATGTTCACCACAGCTCTGGTATTTTCAACAAAGCCTTTTACCACCTAGCGACAAGCTCAGGCTGGAGCATCAAAAAAGCATTCATGGCTTACGCAACGGCAAACCAGTTGTACTGGACGCCAAACTCAACCTTCCAGCAAGGTGCAGAAGGCGTATGTAAGGCAGCGCAAAAGCTGGGATATGAAAGCTCCGCTGTCACGTCTGCGTTCTCTCAAGTGGGTGTTCAGGTGATGAACTGTGAAAGCGGTCAACCTAATCCAAACCCGAACCCAAATCCAAACCCTGGACCAGACACTGGCATGACAGAGCTTTCGCTCAACATGCCTGTCGCGATCCAAAGCAACACGGCAGGTGAACAACAGTTCGTTCTGCGCAGAACCTCTAGCGATGATGTTTGGGTACAAACTTACAATGGCTATGGTAATGTGGAACTTTATGTGGCAATTGATCGCCCAGCAACACCTTCAGATTACGACTGCTCATCGACCAATATGGGTAATGAAGAAGCGTGTGGTTTTGGTGGGATTCAAGGTTCAGACATTTATGTCACTGTAACAAATACGCGGAGCGCTTCTGATGCCTACCTTGCCGTCAGTGAGGCATACGGAACGCCACAGCCAAACCCAGAACCAGAACCACAAGACCAGTGCGCATCTCTGCAAGAGTGGTCACCTTACACTTACTACCCTGCTGGTTCTTCAGTGAAGTATTGGGGCAACCGCTTTGTTGCAACACAAGATAACTGGGGAGCAGACCCTTATCAGAACTACTGGTTCTGGACATTTGAAGGCAGCTGTAACGACTATTAAGCAATGATAAAGAGAGCCCGCTACGATAGCGGGCTCTGTGTTTGTTGCAACTATTCCAAATACCACTCACTGCCTTGTACATCGGCTTCAACAAGCCAAGTGCGGTCATTCCACTTCAACGCATTATCAAGACGGTTCTTTATCTGCCCACCTTCCCATCGCCATTGTTGGGTAGGAAAATCGCCACACTGCTCAAGAGTAATCTCAATGCCTTGTTGATCAAGGCACAACTCAGGAATGCTTCGACTCACAAGCTTTCCTGCAGACGTTAACTTCCACTCTTGGTTATCTCCACTATGACAACGCCAACCAAACACTCTTGAGCCCTCTCCTGATGCGCTGTACTCCACATCAAGACACTGCGAGCCACTCTCCGTGTTAGTTTTTATTTTTTTCCATCCACCTTGGTCATCTTGCTTACTTGACGAAGCGGCAAACAGAGCTTCGACAACTGCTGTCATTGGCTGCGTGTAACGAGAAGCACGCGGCGCTTGGTACTGCCAGTTCTGGGGAATCGGCAATGACATATCCCACTCGCCGTAGCCATCGTAGTATGATTTTGCCACCGCCATTGGTGTTGGTGTCCAGAGGAAGTCTGGGTGACGATTTTGATACCACTCCCCTCCAATCACTTGTCCATTTGCATCGATTTCAAGGTCGTAGTAATACGTCACTCGTGATACGCCATCATAACGAGGCATGTCAGTCGAACGATGCGTAGGGTTAGTTTCAACCATGTATTCAACTTGCATTTGAACACCAACAATGGAAGCTGCGCGACGTGAGCGATATGTAGAGAAACGATCTTTGTCATAAGATTCTAAGCTGATCATGACATCTGCAGGGTCGGAGGCCGAGTGGTACGTTTGCGGATTAAAATATTGCAAGTTGTAGCCTAAAAC
The DNA here is from genome assembly GCF_010092875.1 of Vibrio sp. LB10LO1. Classification (NCBI taxonomy): domain Bacteria; kingdom Pseudomonadati; phylum Pseudomonadota; class Gammaproteobacteria; order Vibrionales; family Vibrionaceae; genus Vibrio; species Vibrio sp. LB10LO1. Next base: position 56,035 of record NZ_JAADJW010000003.1, on the reverse strand, counting down.
AGGCTGGTTCCAAACTTGATAATCGTAAGTAGCATCCATGATCAAGCTACGGCCAGATAACCCCAACTGGTTTAACACCGCTAAGTGCCAACTGGCTGGGTTGGTGTCATTACAGTCCGGTTCAATCACTCGCCCATTTTCATCTTTTGCTGGGTTCTTTATGTTGCATCTCCCCCCAATAAAACGAGTTTCAAACGGCGCTTCTGCCCACAATAATGTCCCAAGTGCTTTAATATCTGAAGGGTAAAATTTTAAAGGTTCACCGTTAGCATCTGGCACAGTGACAGATTGCGTCGGCCTAGGAAGCATATACGCAGCCGCAGCCCAGCCATGGCACAGTCCCATCCAGCGTTCTACACTGCCATTCGATTCGTAGTACCCTTTGCCAGAATCCCACGAACGTTTTGATAGCGTAAATTGAGTATCCCCCACCAGCAAATCGTATTTTTCTGCCGGAGATAAATCCTCTCGATCCTGTCCTTGAACCGAGACTACCGGTTTTTGAATGTGCGAAAAGTCAAAATACTCTTGCCAATTACTCGCACTGAGCTCCCTGTCGCCATAACGCCAAGCAGCAGCACCAGAATACAGAGGCCAGTAGGTGTCAGACCAAGGTTGTACATCAAGTCGTTTGAAGTTTGGTGTCTGACGGTGTAACTCATCGAGATTGCGAATCAGGCCATTTCCTAAATCCACCAAACGTGCTGGATTGTCATTATTAAGGTTCGCAGAAAATGAGTGAGGAGATTCTGATGTCGCTCTCTTTATAATGGCATCGCGCACGGATGCTCGAATGGATTCCGATTCTTCAATATTAATGATGGGATACGTGTCGCCCTCCTTTTGGGGTAACTCGTTCATCACTTCAGTTGGGTTTTCATGAAAAGCACTCATGAAAACTTCAATGTTATTGTCAGCAGCCATCACCCCAAATGCGGGGGAAAGACAAAGTAAGGTCATTATTCGTTTCATTTCGGAACTCTATTATACGTCAGTTAAATTTATTATCGATAATCATTCTCATTATCGAATGGTGACGTAGAGTGCTTAGTTCCCGCTATGAAATCAATCAGCACATCGGACCAATCATTCGATTCGTGATTCCACCTATGAAGATTTGTTGGATTTATCACCAAATTTATTTAAAGCGAAACTTATCGATAATTGCGCATTTGCCGGGGCTAAAGATGTGATGACAATGCAAGCAATTAAGACTCCACAATGATTAAATGGCTTAGTTTTTTCCCATTTCGCCGATACAATAGAAAACCAATGATCAAAGCCGCAGTGAACCGTGAAAGCATCTGAACTCATCACCATAATCAACAACTTGCCTGAAGGTAGTAACCCCGATATCGTCATGGGAGAAGAATGGCTACCTGAGCGCTTGGAAAGCACCACACTCGATGGTGACATGCTGTTCATGCACTTCGATAACGCACCAGAATATGGCCAAGGCGAAGAAGAAGGCCGTGGTTTTGTTGACCATGAAATTGACTTGATTCGTACTCGCCTACAACAAATCCTTGATGAAGATAGCGATAGTGCGTCAAAAGCCGATGCCATGTTAGGTTTGTTTCTGATGGGACATGAACTTAGCAGCTCACAAGTTATCGAAATACTCGAAGAAGATTCAGAACACTGATTTAAAATAATAGGAAACCGCTTTGCCAACATCGCTCAATACCAACGAACATCCCTCTCTTCCCCTAATTATTGCCGGTCCGATTTTGAGAAAAGTCACCGCAACGGAAGTGAACATTTGGTTGGTGACAACGCAACCTCTCGAAGGATTGGTTGAAATCAGCGATGCTGGCACGGGTGAGCAATACTATTCTCAGCCTGTTTCAAAAGAGCATCTATTACAAGTCGGTAAACGTGCTTGGGTTTGCATGCTGACGCTGCAAGACGAATTTCCTACCCACCGTGCACTGCGTTATCAGCTCCATACTCAATCCGGTTTGTTAACCGAGTTGATGCCCCATCTTACCTATGGCGAAGATAAGCAGTCAGCACAAGGTGTGGAATTCTTGATCAGCGAGAAAGCTGATTATGTATTGCACGGTTCTTGTCGTAACCCACATCATTTTAGTAAGGACACACTCGTCCAAGCAGACGCTAAAGTTGCTAGCCAGCAGATAGAAGACCGCCCAGATATGCTGATCATGAGCGGCGATCAAATCTATGCCGATCATGTGGCGGGGCCAATGCTGGACGCCATCGAACAGTTGGTCGAGTTATTGGGCTTACCTGACGAAGAGTTCGAACAAGCGCCGATTAAAAACACGCAAGAGCTGTATCAAAGCCCAGATTGCTTTTATGGCCGAGATAACATTCTGCCCCACTACGTTGACGATGGCAGCTTACTGAGCAAGTTCTTACCTCATCGTGGTACGCCCATCTTCAGCTCGCGCGAATGTGAAAACCATCTCATTAGTTTTGCTGAACTGTTTGCGATGTACCTACTCGTTTGGTCTCCAGTGCCTTGGACGTTAGTCAATCGCGAACGTTTATTGGATAGAAAATTCACTACGGGTGGGAAAGCGCTAGAGCCCAAATGGCAGCAGCATTGGCGTGACGAGAAAGTTCACATCGATGCTTTTGTTGAAGGTTTGGATAAAGTCCAACGTTTGCTCGCTCACGTTCCTACTTACATGATCTTTGATGATCATGACGTGACCGACGATTGGAATCTCACGGTTGGCTGGGAAAAAGCAGCCAATGAGAACCTCTTCTCGCATCGCATCATCGGTAATAGCCTGATCGCTTACTGGCTGTGCCAAGGTTGGGGAAACGCGCCAGAAAAATTCAACGCCCCATTTATGGAGCATGCGCTCCGCTACTTTGAAGAGCTCACTTCAGAATCCCAAGACGAGTTCATTAAGTACCTCTATCGCTTTGAAGATTGGCACTACACGATTCACACATCACCAAAAGTGGTAGTGCTGGATACGCGTACTCGTCGCTGGCGTTCAGAATCTCGTATGAACAAACCGTCAGGCTTAATGGATTGGGAAGCCTTGATTGAATTCCAACAAGAGTTGATGCATCAAGACAAAGTGATCATTGTCTCTGCCGCGCCCATGTTTGGTGTGAAGTTTATTGAAACGCTGCAACGCATCATGACGGGCTTTGGTCAGCCATTGCTGATTGACGCAGAAAACTGGATGGCGCATCCGGGCAGTGCGAATACCTTAATCAGTATTTTCACTCACACCAAGACACCAACTAACTTCGTGATTCTCTCTGGCGACGTGCACTACTCTTTCGCTTATGACATCAAGTTGCGCTTTCGCCGCAATAGTCCAAACATCTATCAGATCACTTGCAGTGGGATTAAGAACCAATTTCCTGCACAACTGCTGAGCGCATGTGATGCTATGGATCGCATGTTGTATAGCCCTCGCTCACCTTTGAACTTGTTCACAAAGCGCAAGCGTTTGAAGATTTTTAAACGCGCCCCAAGCCATCACAATTTCTATCGATTGGTGAACCAAAGTGCGATTGGGGAGCTGAGACTAGATGAAGATGGAAAGCCAAGTAATATCAGTATATTAACAGGCGAAGGTAACTCAATATATTTCCCCCCAACACAAGTTGAGGAATAAATCAGCGCTTTTGCGGTCAAACAGAGTATTGAGCAAAATCACCTTCTCAATCGTATGAGTTCTTGATCGAATTGCTTCAAGACCTTGAGATTTGCTCGAACCATTACCATCTTAAATAAATAGATAACAGCTTGGTGTTCAACATGTTTAATTCGCTTACTTCATTATTTAAACAACTTATTGAAGGCTCAGACCTTAGCCAATCCAACACACTGTCACCCAATATGGCGATAGCATGCTTGCTTTGTGAAGTGGCGGGTGCAGACCATCAAATCGATGAAAGAGAGCAAGCAACCAAACGTTCTTTGATAATGAAATTGCTCTCATTGACGGAAGAAGAGACCAACACCCTCCTCGCTCAGGCTCAAAGTAAATCGAGTGAGTCGACTTCCCTTTATGACTTTACATCTCAGCTGCGTGAGCTTTCTCAAGAAACCCGCTATGAGCTCATCAAGAGTATGTGGGAAGTAGCGTACGCTGATGGAGAAGTTGATCCGTTAGAAGATGCCGTCATTCGTAAAACGGCCGAACTGCTCTATGTTGACCACAGTGACTTTATTCGAGCGAAGCTGCAATCTCAGTAAAGCAGCCTCAGGATAAGTAACAACTAATAAAAAACGCGCTACATGAGCGCGTTTTTTGTGTCTCTATCTTGGATTCAGCCTAAACAAATCGCCTTTCCTTCCAGAGCCAAGCCAACATTGTTGTTATCTATTAATAACTAATTTAGTGCTGGCTTATGACGAGAAGACTGAATTCCAATGAAGGATTAATGAAAGCCTAGGTTTACAGCATGGTCAGTGCAAGTTTCGCTAAGTTGTACGCATCCACGTAACCCGAATGCTGGCGGCCTTCCCACTCAATACCTTTCACTTCTTGTGCCGCTTTATGGCCAATACGTTTGTCTTTAAGACGGTTTTGAATGCGGTACAACGTCGCTAGGTTAATGAACTCGGTAAACGGGGCATCAATGCCCTTTTGTTGACACTCTTCTAGCAGAATAAGATCATCACGTCCCCAAGACGCGTAAATCTTGTTACGACCGCCGAAGTTCTTTAGCATCGACTTGAGCACTTCTTCTAGTGGTCGACCTTGTTTTTCAATCTTACGAGGCGTGATACCGGTTAACTCAGCACAGAACAGAGAGACTTCATCATGCTCTGGTTTCACGTAGTATTGCGCGCGTTTTACGATTTCACCTTTCGACAAATCTATTTCAGCCAAACCAACTTCAATGATCTCGCCCGTGCTACCCACGCCGTTTTCATTCCAGCAGCACATTTCTAAATCGAAGCAGACGATACGGTTATGGTTCATAGTTTGTCTTGATTCCTAACGTAAATTTGAAAGCGTGAGATTCTACCGTAACCAAACTCAAAACTCGAATTTGCTCGCTGAATTAATCGCCGATCGATACAGAGTTTCGACCATTTTTCTTACTTTGGTAGAGCTGCACGTCCATTTTGTGGAACAAACTCTCAGGATCTTCCCCTTTGTGCACCGCGGCACCGATACTCAAGGAGCAAATGATCGGCGTGCTTTCGTAGTCAAATGGTGAACTCGCCACGATGCCACGCAACTTGTCTAGGTATGTGGCAAGCTCTTCTTTATCCGTCACCTGCGATAAGATACAGAACTCATCACCACCTGCTCGGTAAAAACGGTCACCATCAAGTAGATTCGCATTCACCAGTTTCGTCACATGCAATAACGCTTCATCACCAGCCAAATGGCCATATTTATCATTAATCAGTTTGAAGCGGTCGATATCGAAGCCAACCAAAGAGAACTTAACGTCACCATTAATGTAGTGCAGCAAGTTATCGTTAAATACGCGTCGGTTGAGCAATTGGGTCAATGGGTCTAGTTCCGCCATACGCTTCAGCTCCACGGTTTTACTATCAAGCATGACCGCCAAGCGTTCTTTCTCACGAGATTGAAGGTTGACGATATAACTGATCAACAGAGCGATGACTAAGCCTGCGATACCTGTACCGTAAAGCACTGAACGCTCCCAAGCAGAAACCGATTCTGACAATTTGAACTCAACTTGCCATTCACGATTTGGCAGCGGAATGGTCCGACTGATAACTTTGCCATTCAACCCATCCCAATCGGCGCTTTTGAACAGCACAGGATCGTCGTAAGCATCAAAGCCCATGTCCTCAACTTTGACCGACATATCTAGCTCTGTGGCAGTTTTAGTAATCAATTGGTCAAAGTACACGGTGCTTCGTACCACACCAATGACCACACCAAGCAGCTCGTGTTTGTCGTAGCTAAAAACTGGGTGATAAACCAGCAAGCCTGACTTTTCTAAAGATTGATCGTATCCATCTTGTAGCAGGCGAACTTTGTCAGAAATGTTTGGGCGATTATTCTTAATAATGTCATCAATAATCAATTCAAATCGCAAACGTGATGAGTAAAAGCCCAGTAATGATAAATTGGTTTCGGTTCTTGGGTAGATGTCTGTTGCAATAAAGGCTGGCGCGCTGTTTTCAAGGATATAACCCTGAGTTCTTGGGCCGTCTTTTGGTACAGTAAAAATCTCAAAAGTAGGAAAGGTTTTTCGGGTCTTTTCTAAGTAAGTATCAAGCTCATTTGGCGCTACACGCTCCATCCACTGCAAACCAATTAAGCTCTGTGAACCTTCCACCACTTGTTTCGCGTAGTAAGGAAATTGCATCCAGTAAGACTTGTCGACGGAGTGAAAGAAGTTGGCACCAGCACCAATGAATTCGAGATCGTTTTCCACCGCAAGTTTGAGAGATTCCGCTTGGCGGTCAGCCAAGGTATCAAAGATGGTCATGGTGTAACGCTGTTGGATTTTGTAGGCAACACCCACCATGCCTGCGGCAACAATAATGACCGTAATAAAAGCTACAATAGAAGCAGAATATCGTTTGAAAATGCTCTGTTGAGCCGTGCTATATGTCATTTCGTGTTCCACGTTTTTTGCGTGTAATGCTTCGATAATGATGGAAATACTGCGCTACATGTGGATAAACATCAAGCAACAACGTTTGCAGCTCCGTCTAATCGTTGATTTTTCATGCTAATCATGCGGTATATTCACGAATTATTACAGTCTTAAGCCTTGAATATGCTACCATCCACCATCATTTTAATGTCTAAACTTGGTGCAGGTCGCAAAGACGATCCTTTTAGTAAACATATGAGCCAATACTGAGCGCCAATAAATCAATAGAAAGAGAAAAATGTCATGAACATTGATTTGAACCTAATTCCTCAAACGTTCGATATGCTTCACGCAGGCCTTGCGGCTTCGAGCGTTTTACTTCTTCTTATCGCGGTATCTCGTAAATCTAAAGTGATCGAGAAAGTGGTAGAAAAACCAGTCGAGAAAATCGTCGAGGTTGAGAAACCAGTTGAGAAGATCGTGGAAGTAGAAAAAGTAGTGGAAGTTGAGAAAGTCGTAGAACGTGTTGTAGAAGTTGAATCTAAGCTTGCTACTGCATCTACAGATTCTGCAATGCAGCTGCTTTCTATCATGCAGCAAGAAGCTCGTCTGATTGACTTCTTGAAAGAAGACCTAACGTCATTCTCTGATGAAGAAGTAGGCGCAGCAGCTCGCGTAATCCACACTGGCGGTCAGAAAGTGCTGAACGACTACGTGACGCTAGCGCACGTTCGCAACGAAGACGAAGAAACTCGCATTACGGTTGAAGAAGGCTTCAACCCACAAGAAATCCGCCTAACTGGCAACGTAACAGGCAGCGCGCCATTCAACGGCACACTAGTTCATAAAGGCTGGAAAGCAACATCAATGACGTTGCCAAAACTAGCGGAGAACTACGACGCATCTGTGATCGCTCCAGCTGAGGTTGAGCTGTAATGGAACACATGAACCAAGAAAACCATTCTCAAGAAGCGTCTGTTGAAACTCAGCAGACGCCTAAATTCAGTGTTGGTATCGACTTAGGTACAACACACTGTGTGATGTCTTTTGTTGATACACACGACGAAGATGCTCGCGTTGAAGTGATGCCTATCCCGCAGCTTACTGCGCCAGGCACGGTAGAGACTCGCAGCCAATTGGGCTCTTTCTTATACCAACCGCACGAGCACGAAATGAACCCGCAATCACGCGTTCTTCCATGGTCGAGCGAGCCAAAAGCTCTGGTTGGTGCAATTGCACGTAACCTAGGTTCAAAAACACCGATTCGCCTTGTTGCAAGTGCGAAATCTTGGCTTTGCCACGCTGGTGTAAACCGTCGTGATGCCTTCCTACCTGCTGGTAGCCCAGAAGAAGTGGAAAAAGTATCCCCTCTTCGTGCGACAGAGCTTTACCTAGAACACCTAAAAGACGCTTGGAATCACGCGAACCCAAATCACAACCTTGCCGATCAAGACGTGACTATTACGGTTCCTGCTTCTTTCGATCCTGCTGCTCGCGATCTAACAGCAGAAGCAGCTCGCAACGTTGGTTTTGTGCACCTAACGCTTCTAGAAGAGCCACAAGCTGCACTTTACAACTGGATCGATAACAGCAACGACAAATGGCGCGACGAAGTTGAAGTTGGCGACATCGTCCTTGTGGTCGATATCGGTGGTGGTACAACCGACCTTTCTTTGGTTGAAGTAACTGAAGACGACGGCAACCTAACTCTGAACCGCATCGCGGTAGGTGAACACATCCTACTTGGCGGTGACAACATGGACCTTGCACTTGCGTACCGCTTGAAGATGAAGCTAGCGCAAGAAGGCAAAGAGCTACAGCCATGGCAAGTTCAGGCAATGACGCACGCATGTCGTGACGCGAAAGAAGCGCTATTGAACGACAGCGAACTTCAGTCAGTGCCAATCGTGGTACCAAGCCGTGGTTCTAAACTGCTTGGCGCAACGCTGAAAACAGAACTGACTCAAGAAGAAGTACAACAAACACTAGTTGACGGCTTCTTCCCTCAAGTTGCGATTACGGACCACCCTGTTCAACGTAACCGTGGTGCACTAACGCAAATGGGTCTACCTTACGCACAAGATGCGGGCATTACTCGTCACATTGCTGCGTTCTTGTCTAAGCAAGCCAATGCTCTTTCTGCTTCAGGAAATGGCGCAGAAGCAGCAGCTCAAGATTTTAACCCATTCGCTAACATGCCTGGTATGCCAGGTGCGGATGCAGCGCAATCGGCTGACTTCATCAAGCCAACCGCAATCCTATTCAACGGTGGTGTTCTGAAATCGAAACTTCTAGCAACTCGTCTAGAAGACACGATCAACGAATGGCTAATTGAAGCAGATGCTGAAATGGCAAAACGCCTAACAGGTGTGGATCTAGACCTTGCGGTTGCTAGCGGTGCGGCTTATTACGGCTCTGTACGTCGTGGTCAAGGCGTTCGTATCCGTGGTGGTATTGCTTCGGCTTACTACGTAGGTATCGAAAGTGCGATGCCAGCGATTCCGGGCATGGCGCCGCCAATGGAAGCACTGTGTGTTGCACCATTTGGTATGGAAGAAGGTTCAAGCGTTGACGTACCAAGCCAAGAGTTTGGTTTGATCATTGGTCAACCGGTTAACTTCCAATTCTTCGGCTCAACCGTTCGTCGTGATGACCTAGCAGGTACCCACCTAGACTACTGGGCACCAGAAGAGCTTGAAGAGCTTCCAGAAATCCAAGTAACGCTGCCTGTATCCGAAGGTCGTCGTGAAGGTGAAGTGGTTCCAGTAACCCTAGCCTCTCGCGTGACAGAGCTTGGTACGCTTTACTTAGAAGCCATCGCCGCTGATAACGGTCAAAAATGGCATGTTGAGTTCGATGTGCGCGAAGACGCGAAAAGCAACTCAAGCGAAGAAGAATAAATAGAAATCAAACGGCATCCAATCGGGTGCCGTTTTTAAATACACGAAGGTTTGTATGGCATCTCCTCGTTTTCTTGTTGGTATTGACCTTGGCACCACAAACACTGTGGTGGCGTACTGTGAAATCACCGACAACCTTGAACAATCCGAAGTATCCCTATTTGACATCGACCAATTGATTGGTCCGGGTGAAGTGGTTCGTAAGCCACTGCTACCCTCTTTCCGCTACCATCCTGCGGTTGGTCAAATCTCCCCTTCTGACCTGACACTCCCTTGGGAAAACGAACCTGTATCTGGCGACATTAGTAATGTGATCGTGGGTGAATGGGCTCGTGAATTAGGCGCTAAGGTGGAAGGACGTCAGGTATCCAGTGCTAAGAGCTGGCTATCACACCAAGCAGTGGATCGTAGCTCAGATATTCTTCCTTGGGCTGGCGCGCAAGACGTAGATAAAGTCTCACCTGTCATTGCCAGCGCAAGCTACCTCAACCACATTCGCCAATCTTGGAACTACCGTCACCCTAGCAATAAGCTAGAAGACCAAGATGTGGTTGTGACTGTTCCAGCGTCGTTCGATGAAACCGCTCGTAAGCTCACGCTTGAAGCGGCTGAGCTGGCTGGTTTAAAGAAAATCGTCCTGCTCGAAGAACCACAAGCGGTATGTTACGACTGGTACGCGCGCCACCAGCAAACCGCTGCAGATGAGCTCAAAGAGCTGCCACTGATTCTGGTATGCGATGTGGGTGGTGGTACCACCGACTTAAGCTTGATTGAAGCAAGTTTCTCTTCACAAAATGAGCTAGCCCTTGATCGTATTGGCGTTGGCGAACACTTGATGCTTGGTGGTGACAACCTCGACTTAGCATTAGCGCACCTTGCGGAAAGCCGCCTTTCTCAAAATAAAGGGGAACAAAGCAAGAAGCTCACTGCAGCAAGCCTAACTAAGCTGATTCAGCAAACTCGCAAGGCGAAAGAAAACCTACTTTCATCGAGTGCACCTGAAGAAGTAAAAATCACCATGCTAGGCAGCGGCTCGAAACTTCTTGGCGGAACAAAGAGTATTGGGCTGAGCAAACAAGAAGTACACCAAATCGCTTTGGATGGCTTCTTCCCGCTTTCTGATTTCAGTGAAGTACCAGACAAACGCCGCAGCGCCGTTGTCGAGTTTGGCCTTCCATACGTTGCTGACCCAGCAGTGAGCAAACACGTTGCCGAGTTCTTAACTCAGCACCAACAAGTTGCTCGTGCCGCTCTCAGCATTGAAGACGACAAACAAAATGCCATTCCGGTAGGTTTGCTACTTAACGGTGGTGTGTTCAATAGTGAACTTGTGACTGAGCGTGTCACTACCCTACTGTCCGATTGGCGCGGCGCTCCGGTTACGGTATTAGACAACCCACATCCAGATTGGTCTGTTGCACTAGGTGCTGTTGCGTTTGGTAAAGCACGTCGTGGGGCACAGCTTAAAATTGGTGGTGGTGCAGCCCGTTCTTACTTCTTGCACCTTCAAGAGAAGAACAAGATGGGCAAAGCGCTCTGTTTGCTTGCAAAAGGTACAGAAGAAGGTCACGAGATCCGCTTAAGTGGTCGTCGCTTCTCACTTACCCTAGGTGAGCCCGTTCGCTTTAACCTGCTGACTTCTACCCACGACACCTTAACCAATAACACCGCCATTCAAAACGGCGTGATGGTGGACGTTGATCCTGACTTGTTTGCCCCTCTGCCGCCTTATATCACCACCCTTGAAGGTGAAGGCGCCGAACTGCAAGCCAACCAAAAAGAGCGCGTAGAAGTACAACTGGCGTGTCAGTTGACGGAAGTCGGCACGCTTAAGATGGAATGTGTCAGCGCAGAAGATGACAGCAAACGTTGGGAGCTGGAGTTCGAAGTTCGTAACAAGCAAACCGACGACAGCGAGCAAGTTAAGCTTCACCCTAAACTGAACGAATGTAAGGAGCTGATCGCTCGCCTTTACAGCGGTAACAAGAAAAGCGCAGAAAGCAAAGAGATCAAAACCTTAGCCAAAGATCTTGAGAAGAAACTTGGGAAGCGCGACGAATGGGATTTCACGACCCTACGTCAACTTTTTGATACCTTTGCGCAAGGTCGTAAACGTCGCCGTCGTTCTGAACAACACGAGAAAAACTGGCTTCGTTTGGCGGGCTTTGCACTGCGACCGGGCTTTGGCGATCCAACCGACTCATGGCGCATTGAGCAAGTTTGGGGTCTCTACCAACAAAACATTCAGTTCAAGAACCATCAAGGTTGGACTGACTGGTGGGTGTTCTGGCGTCGTATCGCTGGTGGTTTAAGCCAAGAGCAGCAAGAGAGCATCTTGGCGGACATCGCGAAATACCTACATCCTGGTGCGATGAAAAACCCACAATCAGCCAAAGCGGCACAAGACATGGGTTATGAATCCATGGTTCGATTAGCGGCATCGCTTGAACACCTAGAAGTCGAAGACAAAGTTCTATTGGCTACGTGGTTCTTGAGCAAAGCCATCAACCATAACCAGTTCGAACAAGCGCACTGGTGGGCTATGGGTCGCTTGGCATCGCGTACGCCTTTGTATGGCAGCCAGCATAACGTCATTCCTCGTGAACAAGCGGAACAATGGTTACCTAAGCTGTTGGAACAGAACTGGCAGAAAGAGCCAATGATCGCTTTCGCAGCCGTAATGATTTGTCGTAAGACGGGCGACCGCCTATTTGATATCTCAGACGACTACCGTGAACAAGTTCTCACCAAGCTGAAGCAAAGCAAGGTGCCTGAATCTTGGGTTTCACTGGTTGAAGAAGTCAAAGAGCTTTCTGAGAGCGAATCGAAGCGTATCTTTGGTGATGCACTACCAAGCGGTCTGACGCTGGTAAATAACTAAGCTTCCATGCTTATAAACGCAACAAAGCCCTTCTCGTGAGGGGCTTTGTTTTATCTGATTCTAAAAGCTGACGAAAGACGACTCGTTAGTTCATTTCCGTATTGATCACCACATCACGCGTTTCATTATCCATATCACTGATGCCGACAACTGAGATTTCACGGTCAGATAAATTCTCAATCATGCTGTCTTCTAACCCACCGTCCGTCATCCACGCATAGAATTTTTCTGCAATACGATCCGAACCTTCCCCGACAAACGTTAATGTGACCTTCTTCATTTGTGACACTCCATCAATTTACGATTCAGCCACTTAAGCGTAGTATGTTTCGCAAATATCGACATAAACTAGGACTAACTTCTTTTATGAGTATCGAAAAATTTGACGCGATTTATCAGCGCGCTGCTGAGCGTAAAGGTGGTGAAGATCAACTTGAAGCGCTTTTGTCTCATCCACTAAGCAGAGAAGAATTGGCAGCGATTCCCGACGACCGTTGGCTGGCCGCTTTTTCGATGAAGGTATTCCAAAGTGGGATTTCGTGGAGCGTGGTTCGCAACAAGTGGCCGAACTTCGAAGAAGTGTTCTTCGGATTTAAGATTGAACCGCTGTTGATGCTGTCAGACGAGCAATGGGAAACCAAAGCAACCGACAAACGCATTATTCGCCACCTCACTAAAGTCATGTCGATCCCTGCCAATGCTCGTATGATCCACGAAGCAAAAATAGAATACGGCTCGTTTGGCAAAATGGTTGCCGATTGGCCGCAAGAGAAAATTACCGACCTATGGGCGTATTTGAAGAAACGCGGTAATCGCTTAGGCGGAAATACTGGACCTTACACACTTCGTCAAATGGGCGTCGACACTTTTATCCTATCTAGCGACGTTGAAGCTTATCTGCGTAATTGCAAGATCATTGAAGGTGGCAAAGATACTAAAAAATCGCTCGACGCAACCAACAAAGCCTTTGTTCAATGGCAGCAAGAAAGCGGAAGAAGTCTGACTGAAATCAGTCAAGTCATTGCATTCAGCACTGGCGATAACCGCATTTAAGCCAGCTGAACATAAATAGAAACGGCGCACTAAATATTGTATTTAGTGCGCCGTTTTTATTTTCATTGGTCTATTTCACCTAAACACAAGCTTACTTTGAAGCCAGTGATTCCCACTCCGTCAGTAGCTGCATGATACGGTGAGAGTCTTCCCATGTTGCACAAGGGTTCTCTAACGATGTACGCCCCGCTTCAACCGCCTGGCGGATATTGCGCACTTGATAGTAAAAAGCGTCCCCTGCTGCCGAAACAGACACTTCACGCTTCGACGTCTCGTAAATTTCCACACTAAACTGGTTATCTTGCGTTGGTAGCCATGGGTTTGAATCTAGCGTAATACAACCTTTGCTACCCAGGATGGTGAACTGGTGTTTCAATCCATGATCTTCGGCAGTGTGTACGCTCACCGTTTGTTGCTCACCAAATTGCATCATCAAGCTCGATTCACAGATATTACCGTCATGGCCTCTTCGGCCAATCGCCGTCATAGAGCGGTTTCCAAAGGCTTGTTCACCCAACATGGTTTTCACCACCAAGTGCACCAATGACATTGGGTAACAGCCTAAGTTATACAAAGCACCTTTACTGTCTGGATTCACAAACTGCGCAATCGATGCAATGTAAGAAGTATGAATCGAGCGAAGTTCACCAATCTCTCCCGATTTAAGCACCGAAACCAACTCGCTGATCAACGGGTGATGTAAATACATTAAGCCTTCAGCAAAGAACACCTTGTGCGCTTCTACTGCTTGAAGTGCCAGCTCGGTTTTTTCCATATCTACCGAAAGTGACTTTTCACACAGGATCGCTTTGCCCTGCTCCGCCGCTTTGACAATAAAGTCATGATGAAGGTGATTTGGCAATGCGATATAAATAATGTCGACTTGCTCATCGGCAATCAACGCATCGTAATCGTTAAACGTGTTTTCGATGCCATATTGCTCAGCGAATGTCTTTAAATTCTGCTCCGAACGCCCAGCCACCGCGTACAACTCACTCTTGTCATCGCCTTGGATTGCCTCAGCCATGACACCTGAGATAAAGCTTGTGCCTAAAATGCCCCATTTCATGTTCACGTCTCCTATTGAGCTTGGGTTTCGAATGCCTGAACTAACTCTGCCATTTCAGCCGCAATAAACGCTTGTGTATGCGGCATAGCAAAATGCGCTTCAATCGCAGCTCGGTTTTCATATCGCTCCCAAAGAATCACACGCAGTGGGTCTTTCGAATCGTAGGTCGCATTCGCTTGCAAACATCCCGCTTCGCTCTGCATATCAAGGCAAAATTGTTCAATGGCTTCAATCACTTGTTGTCTTGGTTTATCAGCATTCATTTTCAGTTCGGCGGTAACAAAAATCGTCTCGCTCATGATGGCTCTCTTTCTCCATTCTTAATCATTCCGCCACTGTAATTAACCTCATATGATTGATAAACTCTGCTTGAGTTATTTCTTTATCAACTCTGGGTGTGCAATGGACAAATTAACAAGCATGAAAGTTTTTGCTTACGTGGTCGAACATGGCAGCTTTCGTAACGCCGCACACCACTTTGATATTTCACCAACCATGGTTGGCAAGCACGTGAGCTTTCTTGAGCAAAGCTTAGGTACACAGCTAATTCATCGCACCACGCGCAAACAGTCCCTGACCGAAGCTGGCAGGCTCTACTATCAAGAGTGCCACCGCATTATTGAAGACATCACCAACGCAGAGAACCTAATCCAGACACTGATCAACCGTCCAACCGGAACGGTGAAAGTTAACTGCCCTGTCACTTATGGCAAAAAGGTCATTGCACCCATCGTGGCTGACTTCTTAGCAGAATTTCCCGATTTGAATGTAGAGCTTATATTGGATAACAATTTGATTGACCCATATCGAAGCGAAGCAGACGTGATTATTCGAATCGGAGAGTTAGTCGATTCGTCGTTAGTCGCGAGAAAACTGGGTGAATACCACATGACTTACTGCGCTTCCCCCTATTATCTTGAGCAGCATGAGCCTATCCAATCACTTGAAGATCTGGAGCATCATCATTGTTTGGGATTTCAGTATCACCAAGGAGAAAGCCAACAAGTGGTGAACATGCCATCTAATACCTTTGGAAACAGCAACACCCGATTAACGTCTAATAATGGCGATGTACTTAAGTTTGCCGCTTTAAAAGGCTCAGGTATTCTTCTGCAACCAAAGATCTTAGTTGAGCAGGAAATCCAATCTGGCGCATTGGTGGAAATTCTCCAGCAACATGCTCCCAAGCCAAAACCGATCCACCTGCTTTACCGTTCAAAACAGCTTTCCCTTAAAAATCGTACTTTTGTCGAATTTGTTCTTTCTGAGATGAACTAACCCACCTCTCGTCGCCAAAAGCCGATTTTATTTACCCTGATAAACTTCTCCGGTGCGTTAGTGATACAAATGCCACACTCACCAGAGGGAATTCATGATTGAGGGCATCATGTTCCACGCCTTATTCCAACACGTATTTCATCTCTTCTTATTGAGAGAAGACTTACTTTTTGTGTGAGAATGAATGAGTTTCCCCTGCAATTTTAAGCAACTTGTTTTATATATTAAAACCGAACCATTCATCGCATAACTTCATTCTTTTTCAATACCTTTACAACCATAATTTTGTTCCAGAATAGCAGACTATAAAAACACATATTCGGAGGTTGGTTGTGCGTAATACCAAAGGTTTTACACTGATAGAATTGGTGGTTTGTATCGTCATTCTTGGCGTGGTAAGTGTCGTTGCGCTCCCAAAATTTCTTGGTATCCAGAAGGATGCTCGCATCGCTGTCTTGTATGGTGCCCGTGAGGCGCTGATGACCGCCAACAATCAGGTCTACGCAAAAGCCGTGATCCAGTCGCAAGAAAACGTCGATTCTGGAGAGCTGATGAACATTGACTTGGACAACGACGGCGTTAACGATTTGATTGGCTATTACGGCTATATTAAGAATGTGATTCCGGCTCACGATTTGGCGGGATTTGATCCTCAGTTAACCATCAATCGCTGGTATGGCGTCGAAGACGAAGAAGAACCCTACTTTCTTATCGGCTTCGCAAATAAGCCTGTCGACATTTTTCATCTTTGCTACGTAGAGGTGTATTATCCGAAAACCGCAGGTGGTCAAATAAAATACGGAATTCAAACCAGAGACTGCTAAAACCGATAAAAACCAGCTTCAAGAGTGATACTTTTGGAGCTTTTACCTGCCTTAGAGACAGAACTCCGTAAAAATGGCATTTAACAATAATTTCACAATATCTTGTTACATCCTCGCCTTTCAGCAATACATAAGGTTGCGATTCATAGAGCCTCTATAAAATCGATACATTGTGTTGTTTTTCATTTCGCTCAAAAATTATGCTTGTAAACTCATCCATTCGCTCAATAATGGTTCCATAATAAATTCAATAATTTAAGCAGGAGGCGAAATGAGAATATTCTGGCAGCTACGTTGGTATTTCCAACTAAAGTGGAAGCAGTATGTGGGGTCAATCCTACTATTTGCCGTCATTTCCGCCCTTCAGCTTGTCCCTCCCAAAGCGGTCGGCATTATTGTTGATGGCGTGGTCGATAATACCCTCGAAACCAGTACCTTAGTGATGTGGTTATTAGGCCTTATCGTGCTATTTTTTGCGATATATGGCTGTCGAATTCTATGGCGTATATGGTTATTTGGCGCGAGTTGGGAATTAGGCACTATTTTGCGTAATCGCCTCTATCGTCATGTCTCTACTCAGCCTCCTCGATTCTTTGAACGATACAAAACCGGCGACCTAATGGCTCGTGGTACGAACGATGTGCGCAACATTGTCATGACTGCTGGTGAAGGCGTTTTGACCGCAGCCGACTCTCTGATCACTGGTATCGCAGTACTGATCATCATGGTGACGCAAATCAGTTGGAAGCTAACCGCAATGGCACTATTGCCGATGCCGTTTCTTGCCATCATTATCTTCTTCATCGTACGTATTCTGCATAAACGATTCAAAATCGCACAAGAAGCCTTCTCTACGATGTCAGACATGACTCAAGAGTCACTAAATGGCGTGCGTATGTTGCGTGCTTTCGGGTTAGAAAACCAAGAGCAACAACGTTTTGAAGAGGTTGTCGATGATACGGGCGAGAAGAACATCGCCGTTGCTCGTGTCGATGCACGCTTCGACCCAGCGATTCAGCTGACCATCGGCATGTCTTTCTTTTTGAGTGTTGCTTCTGGTGCCTACTTAGTTGACCAAGGTGATATCACACTCGGGGATTTGACCGCCTTTACTATGTATTTGGGCCTTATGATCTGGCCGATGCTGGCATTCGCATTCCTATTTAATATCTTGGAAAGAGGCTCTGCTGCGTGGAACCGTCTGCAAGAAATCTTCGACGAGAAGCCAGAGATCGTCAGTGGTGAAACGCCATTAGGCACTCAACCTTTACCTTTGCAGATCAAGATTGACGAATTCCACTGGTCTAAAGAGCTGCCACCAGCACTAACTGATCTTCACATCACCCTTGAGCCAGGAAAAATGCTCGGCATTGCGGGACCTGTCGGTAGTGGTAAATCCACGTTACTAACCTTACTGCTTCGCCAACACGATATGGATAACGGTACGATTCAATTTGGTGATGTCAAAATTAAGGACGCAGTTTTGCCAGAGTGGCGAGACCGTTTCGCTGTCGTTAACCAAAGCCCGTTCTTGTTCTCTAAATCTATCTTTGAAAACATTGCTCTGGGCAACCCTAGCGCATCAAAAGAAGACGTTTATCGAGCAGCCAAACTGGCTTGTATTCACGACGATATTGAGAAGTTTCCTGAAGGCTATCAAACAGAAGTGGGTGAAAAAGGCATCACCCTCTCTGGTGGTCAGAAACAACGTATCGCTATTGCACGCGCCATGCTGCTCAATGCCCAAGTATTGGTATTGGATGATGCCCTGTCTGCTGTGGATGGTCGTACAGAGCACCGGATTCTAAAGAACTTAGAAACTTACTATCGTGAGCAGTCATTGATTGTTATCGCCCACCGCCTCACTGCTCTGGAAGCAGCAGAAGAGATTGTAGTACTCAATCACGGACACATTGCCGAGCGCGGCCAGCATGGGACACTTCTTGAACGTCAGGGGTGGTATGCGGAAATGTACCAGTACCAAAAACTAGAACAGGCAATGGAGGACTAATCATGAAGCAATCGACAACGTTTAAACGGTTAATGTCTTACCCATTATCGCAGCCAAAACCCATGCTAAAAGGCTTGGCACTACTGTTTATCGCGGCGTTAGCCAGCGCTGGTGGGCCATGGCTTGTTCAATACTTTATTGATGAACACATCGCTAAAGGGGATTACTCGCGCGACATTTTAATATCACTCGCAGCAGGCTACATTGCCTTACAACTTATCTCGGCGGTGTTTCAATACTTCCAATCATTGCAATTCAGTATTGTGGCAACTAACACGATCAAAACGATTCGCAAGCAGGTTTTCTCTGGTGTGATAAAGCAGCCTTTATCGGCATTTGACTACACTCCTGCGGGTAAGTTGGTGTCTCGAATCACCAACGATACAGAATCGCTGCAACAGTTTTATGAGTTACTTATCGCCACCGTGGTGAAAAACGCAGTGATGATCTTGGTGATGTTGGGCGTGATGTTTTACATGAGTTGGAAGTTGACCATCGTCGTGTTGGTACTGCTACCAATCGTGATCGGCTTTATGTACTTGTTCAAAAAGCTCAGCACAGAAAGCTATCGAAACATGCGTGATCTGCTGACCGACATTAACGCCAATTTGAGTGAATCCATTCAAGGAATGAGTGTGGTGCAGTTAATGCTGCAAGAAGAACGTTTCAACAAACAGTTTAACGGCCTAACCGACGACCATCTGGTTGCCTCTAAAAAAGTGATTCGCTTGAATGGCTACCTCTTACGCCCCCTGATGGATTTACTTGCAGGCCTTGCCCTACTCTCTCTTGTGGCTATTTTTGGCTTTAATGGTGTCGAACTGATTGGTGTGGGTGTCCTGTACGCTTTCATCAGTTACCTAGCGCGCGTAACCGAGCCTTTGATCGAGATGACACAGCAGTTGGCATTGCTTCAGCAAGCATTGGTATCGAGTGAGCGTGTATTCGAGTTGATCGATGCGAAAGAGCAAACTTACGGCGATGACCATAAGCCACTGCAAACTGGCGCGATTGAGCTTAACAACCTAACTTTCAGCTACGATGGCAAACAAGACGTCTTGAAAGACATTTCGCTGAAAGCATCGCATCAAGACTTTATTGCGCTTGTTGGCCACACCGGTAGCGGTAAGAGCACTCTCGCTTCTTTGCTCATGGGGTTCTACCCAACCGAAATCCGTGAACTGCTGATTGATGGGCGTCCGTTGAAGTCTTTAGGCAAAGACGTACTGCGCAAAGACGTTGCCATGGTGCAGCAAGACCCACATATTCTCCCTGCCAGTGTGCGTGAAAACGTCTCTTTGGGAAGAACGATAGAAGATGTGCAGATTTGGGATGCACTTGAAAAAGTGGGATTAGCTGAACAGATTCGTCGTTATCCGAATGGATTGGATACTCAGCTTGGCCAAGGTGAAACAAACCTATCGGCAGGTCAAAAACAATTGCTTGCACTCGCTCGTGTACTTGTCGCTAAGCCTAAGATTCTGATTTTGGATGAGGCGACGGCAAACATTGACTCAGGTACAGAAGCGTTAATTCAAAAAAGCCTTGAAGTGCTTCGTCAAGATATGACGCTTGTAGTAATCGCTCACCGCCTATCGACGATTTTAGATGCCGACCAAATCATCGTTCTTCACCATGGAGATTTAGTAGAGAGCGGCACGCACAGAGCGCTGTTAAAACAAAATGGTCGTTACGCGCAAATGTACCAACTTCAACAAGCGAATCGTCATATTCAGCAAATCGAAGAGGAAGACGACAAGCAATTCGAGGAAGCTGTTTAAACAGCCTACACGACAAGCCAACACTGACTTTAAGCCCGTTAGCCATGCTGCGGGCTTTCTTTATGCTAAAGTTCCGTTAATAATCTAAACAATTTCTTTATTTCTTACCTATTATTGACATAACCACTCGCTATTACCTGTGAGGTCGTTGTAAAATCGCATTATTAACCGACTCGACTAACCTCAAGTAAAGCGTTCTGCGCTTAGCTTGGTTGCTCGCGTCTGCCTATTTCCATATTGCATATTAATTTCATGACGGAAGTCCATGGACCAAGATAAGTTTACTAACATCTATCGCTTGCCAGGTTCGCTACAAATACGAATCGCTAAATGGCAAAAAACTTTCCGCGGCACATCTGATTTAGTTCTTCATCAGGTGCTAATGGAACGTAATAAGCAATTCAAGAAGCCAAGCTTTTTACCCAAGAGCTGGTGTATTTCTCCTATCGATGAGAATGACATCACCATTACTCATCACGGTAAATACATTCAAACCGTCATGCGCACCATGATAGACAGAAAGGTCTCATATAAACGCCTTTTCTTGTCGCGAATGGAGGCAGAGAAAGGTGAAAAAGTCCTGCATGATTACAAGCTTGAATGGGTGAGAAAGCACAATCAGGTCGCTAAAAAGTACAACCAAATCAAGAAAAAGCAGTACATGAACTTTGCGAGAGAAGAGGAAGAGACACTTTACCCTTCTATCCCTAAAGGCGAGTTTGACAAAACACTGTGGAATAAATTGGTGGTTTCGACTTTTGGCCCCGAGAAAAAGTACAAGAACCCCCATTTTGTACGTAAAGCAGATTTCTAAAAAATCCCCCGACTGTTCGGGGGATTTTTTTATGCTTTCGACATATTAATAGTGACATTGTCACTAAAGGGTGAATCATGATTGTTATTAGCGGAGCGAGTGTGGCAATTGCACAGCACCCGCTGGTAATAAAGCTGCGGCGGTGAGAAAAGTAAGATGAGAGCCGCAGCGTTGTTGAACCAGTTAATGACGTGCGTCAGCGCCAAACTCTACTTCTTTATAGATATCGGCCAGTGACTTCTTACCTTGTTTGTCCTTGGCTGAACGCTTTCTTGGTTGGTAATGATACTCTTGGTCTTGCAAAGCTTCTTCATGTTCCTTTGCAGACTCTACGAATTCAGCATTCGCAAGTGCTTGTTGGCGTAAGCGGTTTACTCTTTCTAGGGTTTCCCACAACATACTTCACCTCCAAACGATTTGCTGTATACATATACAGTATTATTTATTCTGACCTCCTAGTCAATCTTTTGAGTCCCTTCACGGCTTGCTCCTCTACTCTCACATTAAGCCCATACCAGCATAGTGCTCTGGGTACTTGTGAATGATCTGTTTTAGATAGCCTTGATGATCACGCAAGGCATTCACGCACTCCCGGGATAACAAGCCTTGATAAACACGTTTCTCTAGTTCTAACAAGGCATACGGAATTGACCACGCTTGACGATATGGATGATGGGTGGTCATGACATCAAACACATTAGCGACGGCCGCGATTTGAGCGGCGATTGGAATACCTGAACGATCCAGCCCATACGGATGGCCGGACCCATCAAGGTTTTCATATTGATAAGACGTAATTTGCTGGAACAAAGTGACACTCGGATGAACCGGATTGCCGATTCTTGCCACAATGTTATCTGCTGATTCCACACATTGCTCAATGTGCTCCGTTAACAACGCTTCTTGTTCTGCATTCACACAACGACGATTGCACACGATATATGCCGGAAGCTCAATGTCGCTTAGAGCATGATAACGAGTGAACATGCCAATTTGCTCCACAACCTCATCACTGAATTGGTATGTATCAGCAAGTTGGGTGGCAATCAATTGAGCGTACATGCCCATTCGTTTGCTGTGCGAGTAAACCTCTGGTGAATAACCTGGCATCAAGCACTGCATTCTTTCCGCTAACAGCTCGATAGCGTTAACGACATTGTCTTCAGACTCCACTGCGAATTGCACCATTTCAAAGTAAGGCTTTAACCCATTCAACGCTTCTACACTGAACGCATTAGGCTGAATAGAATTGAGAAAGACGAGGCCAATGAAGCTTTGACGGTCGTAACAAGGGATCGCAACAGACGAGTGATACCCCTCTTTCAATAAGGTTTGAATGCGCGAACAGTGTTTGATGTCGTAGAGATCGTTAACAAGACGAGGAATGGCATTGTCAGCAGCAATGCTCAAGTTATGAAGTTTACGAAGTGGCGCTTCGTGATGAGCCAAACACCAAGTGTCGAATTCACTTTCGGCAAAAGATTTAAGCATGCCTTGTTTAGGGTGATACTTCGCAAAAGACACCCTATCAACACACGGTAAATGTGCCTGCATCCTGTTCTTTAAAGTCTGCATTTGCTCATTGAGCGGTTTTGCAAACGGGTAAAAACTTCGGTGCGCCATACTTCACCTCCACACCAATGTAGAGAAATCAGAAGAAAAGGCTCATTAAAGTCAGCGTATTTGATGTGATTAGAGCGGCTTTTCTCCACCTAAATTATCGACATACCACAACTTAAGTGTACGAAATAAAAACAGTTTTTCGCCAATCTTTTCACCGAATATTCTACGGTAATTTAACCCAGATCAAAAAAAACCAGCGCACTTTCGTACACTGGCTTTTTAATACAAGATAAGTTTTTCAATATCAATTCGCTTGGTGATTAACCCAACGCAGGAAGTACACCCAAAGTAATAAGTAGCTGCGCCATCACGATGCCCGTGCCGGCAATGCCCGTTACTAATAGAGCTCCCTGTCCACCCGCCACGCGGTATTCGCCAGTAAACTCATCAGAGCGACGCACCTTCACGACCATCACTAGCGGTAGGAAGATTGCAAGAATAGCCAACGCAATCGCTGCGTAACCTAGTGCCATGATGAATCCTTGTGGGTAGAACAATGCAAAACCTAGTGGCGGTGTAAAAGTCACCACTGCAGCGATTAGACGATTTGGCTTTTCACTGTCACCTTTGATTGTGTCACCCAAGAACTCAAACAGACCCAAACTCACACCTAGGAAAGACGTCAGAAGCGCAAGGTCAGCAAATACGCCTACCACACTACCAAGATTTGACTGGTGAACAGTTTGAGACAATTGACCAATCAGCGCGCTCAAACCACCTTTTTCAATCAAGGTATCTTGGCTTACAACACCTAGAGTTACGATTTGCCAGAAAATGTAGATCACGAGTGGAATCGTCGAACCAACGATAATCGCTTTACGTAGAGACGAAGTGTCACCATCTAGGTAGTTAACAATCGCAGGGATGCTGCCGTGGAAACCAAAAGAGGTAAAGATGACCGGAATCGCGGCAACGATAAGACCTTGTTCAATTGGCATGCTCAGTAAGTAAGATTCCGTCACGTTTGGCGCAAGGAAAGACAACACAGCGATCATTGTCACCATCTTAAGGCCAAACAGCACGCGGTTAACCTTGTCTACCGTTCCGGTGCCAACCGTCACAACCATTGTTACGATAAGCGTGAATATGATGGTAGAAGTGGAGCCTGAAATATCCAGACCAAACCATTCTATTAGACGGTCACCGAACTGAGCGCCGCCACCAGCGATGTAAGCAGCACACAATGAGTAGAACAAGAACAGCATCGCAAAGCTCGCAACCCACTTGCCCTTCTGACCAAGAATTTGCTTCGCCAGAGTATGAAGGGTTGCGCTGCTGTCCGCATATTGGTGGAGCTCAAGCATCAATAGCGCCGTAAACGCCATTAATGCCCACAGCCCTAACATAATGATCAGAGACGTTGAGAAGCCAATGCCAGCAGAGGCAAGAGGAAGTGCCAGCATACCAGCACCTATTGTAGTCCCTGCGATAATCAGGGTGCTACCAAACACTTTAGATCGACTCATTGTATATTTATCTTTACAGCTTAATAAGATTTATCAGCATCAGATCGGGCAACGGCACACCAAACCTAACACCATATTTGGAATGATGACGATTCTGTAGGATCTTTCTAATAAGATCAAGCAAAGTGTAAGGATAAAAACCCACAGGTGTAAATTATTTTATACAGCCATATCTAAGCTCTGATTTCCGCTAGTAATTGGGCGCACTCTTCTTCATTCATAAACTTAGGCACTGGGTAGCTCCAATGCGCTTCTTTGAGAATCAAAGTCACTAATTCGTTGGTGTCAGACGCTTGCAACAGTGACGAAGTTTGCTCGATGCCAATCTCGGTATACAACCCCTCCAGTCTATCTAAGAAGTCTTGGGCGTTAGGCACATACCCACTTTGCGTTCCTATCAGGGCTTCGCTTAGCTCGGTCAGTTGTGACTCAATCTCAGAGAAAGAAAATCGAAGGACAGGCAATAAAGCAAGACCATTTGCCATGCCATGAGGCAAGCCATACTTAGCCCCCAAGTTGTGCGCGAATGCGTGTACGTAACCAAGACTCGCTTTGGTAAAGGCTAAACCCGCATAGTAAGACGCCATTGCCATTTTGTGTCGAGCTTGAGTGTCACTGCCCTGTTCGACAGCACGAGGTAAGAATTTGAATATCAGTTTGATAGCAGCAACAGAATACGCTTTGGTTTCCATCGTCGCGTTGCGAGAAATGTAAGCTTCTACCGCATGTGTTAACGCATCAATACCTGTATCAGCCGTTATCTTCGCAGGCAAACCAACCAGCAAATTCGAATCCAATGCCGCCATCAAAGGCACTAACTTCGGATCCATTAATGGCGTTTTGTGGTGGGTATCTGGTTCAGAGACCACCGCAGCAATCGTCACTTCCGACCCAGTACCCGATGTCGTCGGAATCACGAATAAAGGAGCAGGCGTTCTCCACACTCGAAAGAGACCAGCGAGTTTCTTAATGGATTTCTTGTTGGTGACTCTGGCTGCAATGACTTTGGCACAATCCATGGCCGATCCTCCGCCAAGCGCTAAAATGGCGTCACACCCCGAATCGAGATACATCGCTAAACCATTCTCAACTTGATCGTATGTGGGGTCTGGTTTTACCTCAGAAAACAATGCAACGTCTAAACCTCTGGCTTTTGCGCTTTCAATAACTTGTCCTGCTATTCCTATTTTTACTAACCCTTCATCGGTGACGAGGAGTAGCTTTTTGAATCCAAGATCAGCAATCGCTTCTGTCAATTCATGAAGGCAATCAGGACCCGAGAACAAGGTCGGTTTAGGAAAAGGGAGAACGTAGGCGGCTACCTTCAATCCATTGGTGTAACCGCGATAAAGCAGATGTTTCAACATACACAGTCCTTTTGTTTTTGAGCATTCATTCTAGATGCTTTTTTAACCAACTCGAACTGGTAAGGTCACAGAATCACCTTTCAATCAAAGTACTTGATCGTAGAAACACGAAAAACCTAAACACAAACAGGGACAATGCCGAAACACTGTCCCTGTTTTAGGAATGATTCAATTACGGACTTAGTACGTCAATTCAGGGTCGACACAATGGAAGATCTCCCCACTTCCCTCGCCTTTTTCAAGCATCTCAAAAATCAACCGAGCCACTTCTTGACGGTATACCAAACCATGCACTTCTTTAGGTTCAACCAACACACCATTGCCTGTTACTTCGCCATCTTTCAAGCCACCGGGACGAATGATGGTGTAATTCAAGTCGCTGGTTTGTAGCCATGCTTCCGCCAAGGATTTCTCCCGCACTACACCGCCAAACCCCGCTTTAGAACGGTCAGAAAGGTATTTCCAGCTATCACCGCAACCAAGTGACGTCACTAGTACAAAACGCTTGAGCGATGCTTTACAGGCAGCATCAATAAGGTGACGATGGCCAAGGTAATCTACCGGAATGTCTGCACGGTAGCTGCCCATCGTGCTGATGATGATATCTTCTTGATCGAGCTGCTCAACGACGCGGTCAACCTCTTCAGAAACCGTGGCATCACATGCAAACGTTGACTGACAAATCACCTTCAGTTCTGGGCTTTTGTCTGGATTTCTCGCGACACCGACAACTTCTGCACCTTTTTCTGCAAAATACTTAGCAACTGCCAAACCAAGGCCGCTACTTGCACCCCACACTACGACTCTTTTCATAACTTACCTTTACGACACAACATGATAATGAGAATACTTTACATCACTATTTATGTGGTTTTCAAAGGAAGTCAATCAAACCAAAAGAAATCTTTCGAAATCAATAAGTAGTTCAAAGAAATGACTAAGAGTGGCGAGCTTGAGATGAATTTTACGTGCGACAAGCGGTATGATTCCCAACATAACTACAACGAAGCCATGTGCACCCTTTTTAGGTATTAATTCGCTGTCGCATTCCCCTAAAAACATCAAAATAAAATCAGCACAGGCGAGTAAAAACGTCGGTAATTACAATGAAGCAACCTTCCTACTCCGATTCTTCTTCGGGATTTGAAGTCGACCTAAAACAAGCCCTTATCTGGGTGGCGCGTGCGTTAGATTACGTAGGCGTTGACGATACACATCATAGCCATCGCGTCGCTTATATTGCCTACCAATGCGCGCTGGAACTGGGTTGGGCCGAGAATAAAGCAGAGTTCTGTTACTTTGCCGGTATGGTTCACGACTGCGGAGTTTCCGAAACACGTGAACATACCATGCTACTTGAACAGCTCGTCCCCCAAGATGCAAAAGCCCACTGCATTCGCGGCTACCATACCCTCAAGCAATGTCGACTACTCTCTCAATTCGCCACCCCAATTCTTTATCATCATACTCACTGGAAAGAGCTCGAACACATCGATCTTCCGGCATTTGAAAAAGACGTCGCGGCTCTGCTTTATCTCTCTGATCGTCTCGATTTTATGCGCGCTCGCTACGTTTCCAACTGCCACAGTGATCTTGTCACTTTGCATGAAGAATTGATTGCCGAGTGCGTCATAGCTAACGCAGACACGTTGTTTAACCCGCATATGTGTGACGCCATGGTTAAGCTGGTCATGACGGATGCATTTTGGTTTGCAATGGAATCTGAGCACATCGAAACGATAGGGCTTCAATTTGAGAACATCGACTGGTTACAGAAACAGTTAACCATTGAGGACATGAACAGCTTGGGCTTGTTCTTAGCACGCATTGTGGATGCCAAAAGCCCATTCACTTACCAACACTCACAGAAAGTGGCGGAGCTATCACGCTACTTAGCAAAGAAAGTGGGACTGAATGAGCACGAACAGGAGATGATCTTTATTGCAGGGCTCGTTCACGATATTGGCAAACTCAAAACGCCTGATGAGATCCTTCACAAAGAAGGTCCATTAAACGAGCGAGAGTACACACGCATCAAACGTCATACGATTGATACTGAACTCGCCCTACACAAAGTCTTTCCTAACGCCAAAATTGCCGAGTGGGCTTCCAATCATCATGAGCGCTTAGACGGTACAGGTTACCCTTATCATAAAACCGGAGAAGACTTGGACGTCCCTTCACGTATCATTGCCGTTGCCGATGTCTTTCAAGCGCTTTCTCAAGACCGCCCCTACCGTGGACGCATGACGCAACAAGAAATTGCCATCATCATGGATGAACAAGTCGAATCAGGAAAGCTGTGCTCAGCTGTCTATCAAGTGTTATGTTCAGACATGCAAGCGTGCTATGAGCTTTCGACTGGACTTTACGGCTAAGATTGCGAGTCAGAAGATAAACGAAGAGACACCGCATTGGTGTCCCCTTGTTATTAAAACAGTCCTGATAAACGCGTGGGTTAGTGTGCAATATCAAGTTGGTTGTCTTTTACTCCGTTAATACGGAACCAACCTGCGATACTGAATCGCTCCGCGTTTGTCGGCAATACTTCGTGTGGGAATTGCTCAGACAAGAACACGAATAGACGACCTGAACGCGGTGGAATCTTCGCGATCTCATTGTCATTCAAGTCGTATACCACCAACTCACCAGCGTCCTCTTCGCTCCACGATTCGTTCATGTAAAACACCGTTGTTAGACGGCGGTTTTCATTGCCTTTGAAGCAATCGAGGTGTTTTTGGTAGAAATCACCTTTCTCGTATTTCGCGAAGTGCGCTTCGTACTCAAACAAACCAAGGAAAAAGTGGCGGTTTGCTTCTAAACGGATCTCTTCCATCTTGTCTAAGAAAGACGCCACTGGCGCGCCCATGTCGCGCTTCAACCATTGGATCTTGTCACTACGAATGGTTTCAATACGAGTCACGTCGTCGTTACGACCAATACGTGCTTTCTTCCAATCATCAGGAATACAGTCACGCAGCTCAGCCACTTCCTCTTGAGAAATAAAATCATCCCAGATGTAGTATCCGTGCGTCGATAACGCGTCGATCAGTTTGTTCATTCTATTTTGTTCACTCGAATAAGTTTGGGCGGTCTATATAAGAAATTCGTGCTACAACAACAAATTCCATTTTCTATCGACACGACAAATCCACATAAATCGCGGAATGCAGGCGTAAAAAAGCCGCTCTCGTGAGCGGCTCTAATAGGTTCAATTGCTGCGTTTCAATTATCGAGTTTGAAGCGCAATAGAACGAGGTCGAATAGGACGAATTCGTTGAATCACTGGGCGTTGTTTTTTCTTAAGCTGGATATGACACATTTCCAACACTAGACCAAACGCCATCGCGAAGTACACGTAACCTTTGTTGATGTGAATTGCAAAACCTTCTGCCATCAACAGACCACCTAGCAATACAAGGAACAGCAGTGCAAGTGTCTTAAAGCCCGGGTAACGCGTCACTAGGTTGTTGATTTTCTCCGCCGTCAACACCATCACAATCGCTGACGAAATGATCGCCGCTACCATGATTGGCACTTCGCTCGTTAGACCAACCGCAGTAATCACCGAGTCCATCGAGAACACAGCATCAACCGCAACGATCTGAAGCAGAACCACAGCCAAACCAGTACGAACATGAGTCGAGTGACCGTGTTCAGTGTGCGTTAACCAACTCCACAACTCTTTCAAGCTTTTAGCTAGTAGGAATGCACCACCCGTAATCATAATCAAATCACGACCAGTAAACGCGTAGTCGCTAAAGCTGATTAATGGCTGGGTAAGCTGCATGATCCAAGAGATCGAGAACACCAAAACAATACGCGCCATCACCGCTAGGCCAATACCTAGATTTCGGGCAAGTTTACGCTTGTGTTGCGGTAATCGTTCACACAGAACGGAGATGAATACGACGTTATCAACGCCTAAGACAACTTCAAGAGCAAACAAGGTAGCGAAGATAGCCCACGCTTCTGGTTGCATGAAAAGTTCTAACATGAGTACGCCTCCGGTGATTGGAAGCCATACGATGAATTGTTCAGTCGACTAAAGGGGTCGTCCATTAAGTTTATTTAAACCTCTGTTACTTAGGAAAGCTGAGTAAATCACCTCTCCTATTCCTTCGCAATCCCTTATTTTGTCAGGCTTATGTCAGCCACCTTTCGTACTCTAAAGGTTATTGCCTTCGTTCACCCCATCAGGTGCCGAGTTGAGCCAAATGTTTATATAGAACACGAAAAGAAACGCCTGATTTTCCGTGTTTCTACAATAGTAAAAAATTGTTTCATACTGATATACTGGACAAAATCACACGAATTAGTCTTGCGAATGGATTACATAACACTCTCACGCATTAGCCTTAAACACCTTACTGTATTGCACATGCTGCTCACGACACACAGCGTTACTCAGGCAGCGGAACAACTTTGCGTGACCCCTTCCAGCGTGAGTAAAACGCTCAGCCAATTGCGTGACATTCTAAAAGATGACCTTTTTTACCGCGATGGCACTCGTTTAGTCCCAACTCCGTTTGCATTGAACATCGGTCCTTCAGTGCACGGCATTCTTTCCAGCATGAATGGTTTGCTTTACCAAGGCTCATTTAATCCCGCGTATTACGAAGGCCGGTTCTCATTAGCAATGCGTGAAAGCACCTTTGAGATCTTCGCCCCTATGCTGCAAAACCTGTCTCAACAGATGGGCAGTAGAGCGCAATTGAACGTCTATGCGAAAGAACAAATGAGCTTCGATTCTCTGATCCGCGGGCAAGTCGACTTTTTGATTCTGCCGCACGACATCAGCCAGCCACCAACCCACAACAAAGACTTGGTATGGCAGACGATTCTAGAGGATGAAATGATCTGCCTGATGGGCGGTAACAACCCATTGGCAAAAGAAGAACTCTCGGTAGAAAACTATTTGTGCGCAAGACACATCGGCATTCACGATAAAGACTTATCTCAACCCTACTTTGAACAGAACTTAACTCAGCGCTACGCCAAGCGCAGTGTCGCGATGCATGTGGCGGACTTTGGTTCAGCCGCAGTAATGTGTCATCACTCCGATTATCTGTTCACTTGTTCAAAACTTTGGGCGCAAATGGCACTGCAGGCGAATGGCTTGGTAGAAAGACCTTTGCCATTCGAGTACGGGCAAGTGGCGTACAGTTTGGTGTGGAATAAAGCGAGTCTTAACGATCCCGCTTTAAGATGGCTACAACAGCAAGTGCTTAAGGCGTGTGAAACCTTGGGAGGATGCAGCAAACCAAGAGTAAACAAACTCTAAAGTTATCTCTGCGGCGCTACACGTAGACCGATGGCATGGTCATTGGTCTGCTGACAAACTGACTTAATCGAGCGTGAAAGCGTTCCATTTCATCCTTAGAGCATTTCTCCCATTCTTGCGCCTCACCAACCGCGCCGTGATGTTGAAACGCGTTCAGGCGAATGTTGACTGATTCTGGCAGCGCTTGCAGATAATGCCCCAGCATCATGACCTCAGTATCTAAATCACTTTTTCCGGGAATATGCAGTAATCGTACTTCATAAAGCTTGTCTACTTGCGCTAGGTATTGAATGGTTTGAAACACACGATGATTGTCACGTCCGACTAACCAATGGTGCGTATCAGTTTGCCAAGATTTTAGGTCGATCATCGCCCCATCCATATACGGCAACACTCTTTCCCAACCCGAGGTTGATAAAGACCCATTGCTATCGATGAAACAAGTGAGATGCTGCAATTCAGGATCGTGTTTGATCCCTTTAAATAGCGCAGTAATGAAAGGAAGCTGTAAGGTAGATTCCCCACCGGATACAGTAACACCGCTAATAAAAAAGCGCTGTTTGCGTATCAAATCGAGCATTGCCTCCACAGAGTAGTCAGTAATTTTTGGATTAGATTGGTGCTGACATATCTCTGTACAACGATCGCAGTGGGTGCACTCCTCTTTAAGCCAAACAACGTTGTTGCTTTCGTCGAACTTCAGCGCGCCAACCGGACACTCGCTCACACAATCACCACAATGATTACAGTGATTGATGGTGTGCGGATTGTGACAGTTGATGCACTGATAGTTACAACCCTGTAGAAAGATGACTAGACGGCTTCCCGGTCCATCAACACAAGAGAACGGAAGGATTCGAGTGACCTTAGCCAAGAGGTTTACCGATCGTCTAGTCATCTTATTCTTGTTTGTCACTCGTTACTTAACGTAAGTTGGTGACATTTCGTGGCTCACCACGCGTGGTGAACGCCCTAAAATACCGGTGTTCTTCGCCGCTTCTGCGCCTAGGAATGTGGTATTGGTACGTGAGCCTTCCGCATCGTATTTAGCGATATCAGACAGCTTCACCATATAACCTGTTACGCGAACCAAGTCATTTGAAGCAACGTTTGCCGTGAACTCACGGTAGCCTGCGTTTAGCGCACCTTTACAAAGGTTGAACATCGCTTCAGGGTTTGATTTCACCGTTTCGTCGATGGTCAGAATGTCGCTGATGCCAGAACGATAGTACTGGTGATGCCCTGCCGTTGCCTGTACATAAGACACAGGATCAGGTTCGTTGCCATAAGGAATTCGAACGCCTGGTGTCACATCCAAGTCAAGGCTAATTCCACCTTGGGCATGCAGTAATGCTTTGCCTTCTAGGCCAAACTTCACTGGCGTGTTTTCTACCAATTCAGCCAATTTAGCGGAGATGTTATGACCTAACTCGTTTGCAACAGCATCTTGGCCGTAACGGCTCGCATTGCCCTCTTTTTCTAGCAACACGTTTACCGCTTCTGCCATACCGTAGATGCCATACATTGGCGCAAAACGAGATTCTTCAATCAAACCTTCTTGAGTCAGGAAGCCTTTAAAGAACTCAGATTTCTCATGCAAGTGTGAAGCTCGGGCATCCATCAGCTCAACCATCAAACCGTGGTATTCCGGCAGCACGTTGATGAAGAAGTCATCACAGTTGTCTGCACGATTCGCCGCTTCTTTAAGATTCATACGCACAAGTGTGTTTGAACCACCAGCCAACGGCAGAGAGTTGTAGCAACTCACGATACCAAAGCGAGCACCTTCGTACGCGTTCGCGTGCATTGGGTAATTCGCAATGTGTGGCTTGCTGCACTCACAAATGTTTTGCGTTGCTTGTTTTAACAGATCGTCTGGTGTGACGGCTTCGTCGTACATGAACGTTAGGTTTGGCGCGATCTGTTTTAGCTCAGCGTCTACTTTCAAAATCGTACGACAAATAATGTTGTCCGTCGGACCAATGTTCACGTGCATGAACGCGTCTGGTAATGTGCGATCCAGCATAATCCAGAAGTGTTTCAGTTTTTTGTAAATCTGCTCGTCAGTAAGATCACCGACATAAGGCATGAGCACATCATCCAACTGACCAAGGTAAACCGGAATGTTGGTTACCGAAGGCACATGATGGTAAATGATGGTCAACATGTTGATCGCATCATCAAAATCTTCTGCTGGTTCTAACTCCAAGTATTCAGAACCTTGAGAAAGAAATTTTGCGTAATCTGGCAAAACATAGCGCGGCTTAAACGGCGCGTGACCTTCAAACATGTCACATATGACGCCTTGCTGCATTGCTTGGCTTACCTCATCAGAGATAGTCATATATGGAATAGTGGCTTCCGCTTCCAAAGCAAGAAAGTTCGATTTCTGCTTTGGTGACAAATTGCTATCTGTCGCGATAGCAAGGAAGCGCTGCTGAAGATCAGAAAGGCTTTGAGTCATCTAAGATGTTCCTGAAGAAAATACAACGGATACACCCTTTCGAGCTTATACCTCTAAAGGGTAGGTTGAATTCTACGCCTCAGGACTCTTTGCCACTAATGAAAAAAACAAAAACGTCAATTTCCACTTTGGAAATAAGATTTTTCTAATTTAGCTTACTATTTAATAGTTTAGGTCGATCCACGTTTTTAACTTCTGTGCGCGGTCGATAAAGCTAAACCCGCACTGATGAATACGCCGCCAGTCAGACGGTTAAACAACTTAGCTCTTCCCTTGGCAAATAGCCAATTCGATGTCTTCACTCCCAGTAAGCCGTAAAAAGTTAACCAACTCAGTTCAAACATAACAAAGGTGCTAGCAAAAATCATGTATTGAGTGAATAGCGATGCAGAAGGGTCAATAAACTGGGGAAACAGCGCGGTGAAGAAAACAATCGCTTTAGGGTTACTTGCTCCAACTATAAACCCACTGCTAAACGCACTAAAATAATCAGAAGACGCTTGTTCCGGTTTAGCTTGCGAAAAGTCGGTTTGTTTTGAGCGTAACGCCTGGATGCCAAGCCAAATAAGGTACGCCGCACCACACCATTTGATGATGTTAAATACGAACTCTGAAGAAGCAATCACAACACCAAGGCCGGTGAAAGACAGAGTAAGAATGATGGTAATCGCGGTTAAACTGCCAAGCGCAGTCACAAACGCTTGGCGAAAGCCGCTGCTGACGCCTTTGCTCAAGCAAAGTAACGAGCTAGGGCCCGGAGAGGCGGTCAGAACAAGTATCGCGAGGGTATAGTAGATCCAAGTATCGAGTTGCATTGGCGCTCCTTTCCAATGTACGGATGAATGGGTGAATTACGTGGAATAACGACTTCAATCTGCGTTTCAATCCATGAAACGTTTTATAGAAAAGTACCACATCATTCGGTTCATAACTGAACAGATTAACAGCCAAACAAGCCCTTCAACAAAGCGATCAGAGTAAAGAGTCTCGGCAAAAAGCCAAAGTAGAAAACACGCCTTCGTTTATCTCTCAACTAGGTCACTTTGAACTGTCTATTTATGCAATCAACATACTGGGAATATGCAATCGTGTAAAGTGATTACTTATTCGACAAAGTTGCTCACAAACACGACTAAGTGTGAGGTTATCCTGTGTTAGTCGTAGAAAGGTTTTGGATCCACTTCTAACGATGACGGCGCTATCGCCTTCTCAACCGAATACGAACTGCTTTTTAAATCCACCATCGCGACATCGATGTAACGCTTGTATTTACGTGAGTAGAAACACTTTACGATTGGCTTCAGCGGCTGAGAATCGTTGGATGTCCACACAATGCCGATTCGTCCATCGCTCAATTGGACAATCGAGCCAACAGGGTAAACACCGATGCAGTTGATGAACTTGTACACCAAATCAGGATCAAGGTGGAACGGGGTCAAACTCAATAGGATTTTAAACGCTTCTGCTGAACTCATACCCTTTTTATAAACACGATCTGCGGTCAATGCATCGTAAATATCGACAATACAACTCATGCGACCGTGCATGGGGATTTGTTCACCAGATAAGCCACGTGGATAACCCGTACCATCCAGTTTTTCGTGATGCATCAAACATACGTCTCGACTGACATCACTTAAGCCCTTTACACCCAAGATGATTTCACCAGCAAATACTTGGTGAAGTTTCATGTGTTCAAACTCTTCAGGCGTTAAACGCGCAGGCTTATGTAAGATCTCGTCATCGACTTTGATTTTACCTACATCATGAATGATGCCGCCGATCGCCAACTGCTTGAGCGTGTCTTTATCTAAGCCTAAATGCTTACCGAAAGAAACCAACAAGCATGCCACGTTTACAGAATGCTCAAGCAAGTAGCTATCTTTTTGGCGTAATGCAGAGACACATTGAAGCGCATCAGAGTCGATGAAAACGCTCTCGATCATGTCATCGGCCCATGATTCAATCTCGTTGACCTCGATGAGTTTACCTTCAAACGTTTGGTTCAGGAGCTTCTGAGCTAACCCTTTTGCTTCTGCGATCAACTTTTTCGCACGCTTATGCTGTGCTTCACGAGAACGAAAAGCGCGTTGGATTTTGGGTGACGTCGTGATTTCTGAGGCAGACAAGGTAACATCGTGTTCTTCTTCGACTGGCTTGAAGACGCACTGTTGTGCTGAAAGTTTCTGATCGACCCAAACGTACTTCACACCGCTCGCATGTAACTTTTTGATGCCCTGCTCGCTTGAAACCCGGCCAGCATTCGCAAGATTGACGCGTTTGTTCTGCTCAATGGCAGTGACGAACATTCCGACACCGACATCCGCGATTGCTATCTTAATTGAGTCTTCTGGTTTGTACTGCATATCATGAAACTTTGTTAACATTTATTATTTAGCAAACGCATTATAAGAGATCTGACCATTCACTGTTATAAGAATTCACTATCATTTAAAATTAATGAGTCTTAGGTCAATAAAAGAGACATCAAAAGTGCAATAGACCATATTTAATTTATGGAGATAGTTCAAACAATCAACACAGATGAAGACTATTTAGGCATTTTGGGTGATGAATCAATAACTTCTTAATACAAATAGTATTTACTGTTGACTAAGTTTTATAAATGCCGATTATTAGTCGCAATACTCTAATAATTATTCTCTTGCACAGAAACTTTTAGGCTCGTTAACAAAACAGACTTTCCATCTGGTTCAACTTGTTTCATTTGCAGTGTAGAAGGACAAACTTCAAAAATATGTCATTTGCGTGTAGCCCGATTTATTTACTCATCTCCACAGCAAATAGGATTGCGGAGGCAGTATCTTGACCAACAAGGTTGATCAAATCATTTCAGAGCACGATCGTGAGTTTCTGCAGATCGTTGAACAACGCTTCATTCATATCTTCGATGTGTTTAATGAAGGGCTCTTCTACATGAACGAGTTCGGTAGTATGGTTTTTTACAACCAATGCTTTTATGAGCAGTTCGGCATCAACGCAGGACGCGTCAACCTCGACCAATGGCTAGAGTTGGTGCATCCGTTAGACAGAGAGCGCTTATCGAAACGTGTTGATGCCCACATCAATACCAACAACGAACGTGTGACAACCACCTATCGTCTTCGCAAACCAAACGGTCAATATGTTTGGATTGAAGGTGTGGCAATGACCAAAGAAACCGAGCACGGTCACTACATGGTCGGCAGCCATCGAGATATTTCTGAACGAAAGTTAATGGAAAGCTATATTCACCAAGTGGCATTTCATGATAATGCATCTGGCATGGCAAACCGTGCGCACTTGCTTTTGAATATTAATGAATTAATCGAATCCAAGAGCACGCATGCGTCGATTTTTTATATTCAGATTGAAGAAATCAAATCTTACCTTAACCAATACGGCAGTGAGCTTGTCGACGGCTTGGTCGAGAAGCTGCTTCAAACCTTAAGCCACCTACCTTCTCCAAACTGTACCGTCTATCGAGTCCACGACGATGACTTTGCGATTTTAGTGCTTGATGAAGTGCCGCTTGAAGATCTGCAAGTTTACGCAAAAACCATCAAGCGGAATTATCACGATGCGGTGGTTGAAAAAGGTCAATACTTAGGGAGCAATATCAGCATTGGCCTATACCCTTGTGTTGACCCTGAGCATTCCGCCGAAGAAATCGTTCGTAAAGCCGCGCGCACTTGCCAATACGCGAACGAGAAAAATAAAGACCGCATTGCGGTGTACAGTCAGAAAACCCAGTATGCTGTGGATCGTTATTTCTTTATCGAGCAAGGTTTGAAAAACGCGCTCGAAGAGAGAACACTAAGTGTCAAGTTCCAGCCAATCGTCAGTGCATCCGATCTGCAAGTCGTGAGTTTCGAGTCTTTAGTACGCTGGCGCAACAAAGAGTTTGGCGAAATCTACCCGGATGAGTTTATCCCTGTAGCAGAAAACAAAGGCTTGATTGTCGAGCTTGGCTACCAAGTGTTTGAGAAGGCATGTCAGTTCATTAAGAGCTATCGAGAACGCTATCAAAATCAAGTTCGCGTGAATGTGAACGTGTCTGTATTGCAGCTGTTAAACAGTGAGTTCCCAAGCAAAATAAAAGCAATGGCGGACCAAGTAGGCATCGAGCCTCAAGCCATTGTACTTGAGCTTACCGAGACCTTTATTCTGGATAACAACCAAGCTGCCATTGCACCTTTGAACACACTAAGAGAACTTGGTTTTTCACTGTCTATGGATGATTTTGGTGCAGGCTACAGCTCATTAAACTGCTTCTTCGATTTGCCGATGACACAAATTAAGATCGATAAATCGATGGCGTGGAAAACCCTGACCAACCGTTCTTCTCGTGAGTATTTGAAGTTCTTGATCACCATGTGTCGTGAACAAAATATCGAAGTGGTGATTGAAGGTATTGAAGACGCGAAGATGTGTGATTTCTTTGCTGAAATGGGCGTGGATTATCTGCAAGGTTATTGGTTCTCAAAGCCCCTGTCAGTGGCAAGCGCAAGCCGATACACGCTAAGCCAATAATTTCTTTTTAAGCCAATAGCTTCGTAAACTACGACAAAATCTAACTGAGCTAGCGAGTGTTCTAGCTCAGTTTTTATCGTTTTCAGCGGTTATCTCAGGCGGTCAAACACAACATTCTGATCTAAGTGCTCGTGGTACTGGGTGTAGTCTAAACCCATATCGAAGATGTACTTGGTGACTAAATTTCTCACACACTCTACCAACTGCTCTGCCTGCCAAGGCTTCTCGAAATAACGGTCGATACCCGCAGAGTTGATCGCATTGATGGTGTCCGTATGCGTCGCCTGCCCAGTAAGCAGGACTTTGCGCGTACGAATAAATCGACTGTCTTTGGAAATCTCCGTTAGTAGCTCAACACCAGTTTTACCCGGCATCACGTGGTCCGAAATGATCAACGCAATCATCTCGCCTTCTGCGTCTAACTCATCCATTAATTCAAGTACTTCATCGGCAGACTCGCAATCTTCAATGTTGAGCCACTGGCTTAACGACTGTAAGTCTTGCAGAACCGCGCTTAACACCTCTCGCTGGTCATCAACGCAAATTAAATTAAGCTTGTCCATGTTCGTCCTCTACCGGTAGTTTAATTCTAAATATGGTTTTTTCGCTGTCGCTTTTCACTGCAATCGAACCGTTATAGCCCGCCACAATGCGCTTCACGATCGACAGCCCTAGCCCTAAGCCAAACGACAACCCACCTTTCTTGGTAGTGAAGTTTGGTCGGAAAATCTTTCTGCGTGTGGCTTCATCAATCTCGGGACCGTTGTTCGCAATGGTTACCAAGATCTTATTCTTGCTCACGCGCGTTTGTATCTCTATCGCTGGCGAATCCGTTTCTCTCATCGCATCGCAAGCGTTCTTTAAAATATTGGCCCAAATCTGCACCAGCTCGGTTTGCGAACCAACAAACAAAGGTAAATCAGCCGGACTAAAGCGCACACTGACACGTCTTAAATCGCTTTGTAGTAATGCAAGTGCTTGGTTTATCGAATCGTTGACTCTGAGCCCTTCTTCTTTGTCGATGTCTGTACGACCTAGCTGTTTCACTGATTTCACGATGCCAACGGTGTGTTGTGAGGCAATGCGCAAATCGTGCAAATCCCTCCCCATCTGCCAGTAACGAATCGCTTCTTCTGGCCGCTTTAACCAGTGCTCATTAAGGTAATCGGTCGGGACAGCGCGGGCTAACTCACGGGCTAAATCTTTAGGCAAACCGTAATATTTCTCGAAGTGTCGCCCTCGTGTTCTTGCTTCACTTGAAGAGATTTTTTGCCCTTGCATCAATCCAAAATCAAAAAACTGGCTCGCTTCAGGATGGACCTCTTCAAGCAATCCCATGATCACCGATTCCAAGCGCTCTGACTTACTGCTTACCACACCAATGGCATTGTTGAGCTCATGCGCAATACCTGCAGCAAGTTGGCCAAGTGTCGTCATTTGCTCTGCGGTGTGCAGTTTTTGCAATGCCTTCTCTTTGCCCAACGCTTCTTGCATCGCTCGGCGCTGGCGACGAGAAAGCTCGTTAACCATTACGGGCATAAACTGCGCGGTTAAAGGCCCGTACTTACCTGCTTCTACCGCTGGCGTATTGCGCTCAATCCACGCTAGCTCAACGTCTGTTTGTGCAATCACCGTTGAAGAAGCGGTCCACGTTCCAGAGAAGAAACTGTGCACGCCAATAAACGCCCCCTTAGATGCCGCAAACACTTGAGTCTGCTTTTTGCCATCCTCCGAGAAGTAACCAGCAAGCTCGCCAGACAATACGTAATAGAGCCGCTCGTTGTAGCCGTCTTGCTCAATCAATACCGAGCCTACCGACACCGTGATGCGACGCTCGATATGATTGAAGTAACGCTCTACCAGCGTATCCAATTTGCTCTCGTACATGGCTTAACCAATGTGCCCTACGGTGTGAAGGATCCACACCATCAAGAAACTCAGCAACACACCCACCACACCTAACACGACACCGACGCGCGCCATTTGATTGCTTTGCACATGGCCAGTAGCGTGAGCCAACGCGTTTGGTGGTGTACTGATTGGCAGAGACATACCAAGCGATGCCGCAAAGGTCACCACTAGAATCAACGTCACTTCACCACCGAGCGGTGTTAACGATGCCATTGAAGTGCCGAGCGCCGCCATAATTGGCATCAGCAAGTTTGCTGTCGCGGTATGAGACATAAAGTTCGCCATCAGCAAACATAAGAATGCCGCACCGAACAGCACCACATAAGGCGAGAATTCATCGAATGGAATGCTGTGAACCACCAGCCTTGCCAAACCTGTTTTATCAAGTGCTAGACCTAGCGCGATACCGCCCGATACTAACCAAAGCACATCCCAAGAGATCTTCTTCAGGTCTTCTTTGTTGATGATGCCCGTCAGTGAAAATACCGCGACCGGAATCAACGCTACTGTGTAAGAGTTCATGCCGTGCGCTGAGCCCATCAACCAAAGCAGAATCGTGCCCGCGAACGTGATGTACACAATGATGGCTTTCGGTGTTTTCAAGAATTTACTCTTAATGTTGAGGTCAATTTTGGTCGTCTCAGCTTTGTAGAGAAAATCGATCAGGAACCACGCTAGCGCCATCATCACAATGACAAACGGCACGCCAAATACCATCCATTCACCGAAGGTAATGAGGTTGTCGCCCACTAGGTATTTAAGCGCAATCGCGTTCGGTGGCGTACCAATTGGAGTACCAATACCGCCGATGTTTGCCGCGACAGGGATACACAACGCAAACGCAATGCGTCCAGGATCTTTCGGGCCAAACACCGCGATAACTGGCGTCAAGATGGACAACATCATCGCCGTCGTTGCTGTGTTCGACATGAACATAGAGAAGATTGCTGTAATCAGCATTAAACCCAGCATGACGTATTTCGGGTTTTGTCCGAACGGCTTAAGCAGTACGCGCGCTAAGTTGACGTCCAATCGATACTTGGTTGCCGCCATCGCGAGGAAAAATCCACCTAAGAACAGCATGATGATTGGGCTGGCGAACGTCGCCATGATGTCACTGTATTGCAGCAACTCACCAAAATGAGGCTCTCCCTCATCAAGCCGAAAGAAAATGATGCCCTTGTTGGAAACGAGCAACAGCTCAAGCACGATGATCACCACAGAGGTGGCGTAAATTGGGATCGGTTCAAATACCCAACAAAGTGCAGCGAGCAAAAATATCGCGATAACGCGCTGCTGAATGATGGTCATGCCTTCGAATGGAAACGCTGATAGTGGCATCAGCAGAATGAGCAAAGGGATCACCGTTGGGATGATGTATTTGAGATAAGGGCGCATAGTACTACTTCTCTTCCTGAGATGGTTTGCCGTGAGATGACTGACGTAAGGAGCTGTTTTAACTGGCTTCCTTTCGCCACTCCGAAGAGAAATTATGCGCGCGCTTTTGAGGAGGAATTCTGGTGTTAGATCAATGAACTCTTATTCACCGCAGAAAACATGCGGTATCTGTGTTCAAGCTCACTAATTGAGCGAGGATTATTTATTGATCACACATCCTTTTTGTCTAAGTGCCTCTCCATTACATAGTTGGTTAACGTAGCACCACGGACTTCTATTTGCTGCTCATTCACCACAGTAAAACCCATGTGCTCATAAAAAGGACGAGCGGTAATACTCACTTCTGAATAGATCCTATCCAGCCCTTTTGCTGCTGCTTGTTTGAGTACATGAGTCATCAATGCACGCCCTACACCTTGGCCTTGGTATTCATGATGGCAGAAAAAGTGGTCGACTAACCCGCTTGGCTGCACATCACTGTAGCCAACGATGACACCATCTAGCTCAGCGACAAACGGCTGGATAGATATCATCTTCTTTAACCAAAGCTGAGAGTCAAACCCCTCCTGCGCCCAAGCCTTCACTTGTTGCTCGGTGTAATCTCTGCGATTAACGTTTCGCACTGTGTTAAAGAAAAGAGCCCAGAGTGTCTGGGCATCTTCTTCTTGAAAGTCACGAATTGTGATCATATGTACTCCAATAAATCGATCTGCATTAATTGCCCACGGTCACCAGGAGCTCCCACCGGACGCCAACCATTTTTGTAATAGAAACGTTCACCTGCGTCATTTCCGGGAATATACCTCAGTCTCGCATACCCGCAGCCGTGATTGACAAAAAGTTTAAGTAGAAAATCTTGCAGTTGCCTACCGAGCCCTTGATTACGGAATTCGGGCAATAAATAGAACAAATTGATGTAACCGAATTTACGTCCTTCCTCGTCTAAAACTGGATATCGACACTCCAACTGCCCAACGATTTGATTGTCTTTGATGACATGAAAGAACCCTGCTTGGGGATCTTCCGCAATCGACGTAAACCAAGAGGTGATTTCTTGGGTATCAAACCCATTTTGATGACCAAAACTGACTTGGTACGCATCTTTTCGAAACGCGATGCATAAATCCAAATGACGAGATAAATCTACAGGAACAAATTCCATTTGAGCCAACCTATTTGTTATTTGCCTTTTTGCTATATAGGCATTCGTTATTTTATATAACCATAAATATAAGAATTTTATTATTCAACCGTCGGTCATTTAAAAACATGCTTTTATAGGAGAAGTTATTATGCATACATCATCTGTTTCCCAAAAACCGACACAATTTGGTTACTACCTTGGCGTATTTGGCGTTGCCCTTGTTCTTATCTGGCTGGGTACTTATAAATTCACACCAACCGAAGCCAAACTCATTGAACCTTTGGTGGTAAATCACCCTGCTATGTCTTGGCTCTATAACGTTATTTCAGTTCAAGCCGTGTCTAATATCATTGGCCTGACAGAAATCATCGTCGCAATTGGCCTATTAGTTGGATTGAAAAAACCAACGGTTGCCTACTACTCTGGTATCGCTGCAAGTGTTATCTTCCTTGCGACATTGAGCTTCCTAGTTACGACACCAAATACATGGAAAGTTTCCGATGGAGTTTTGATTGCGAACTTTTTCCTTGTGAAAGATATTCTGTTTTTAGCGATTTCAATCAGCGTGGTTGAGCGAAACAAACCAAGTTTGACGCCGGCGATTGCGTAGTTTTAAGAAAAGTATCGAGAGAGACATAGATAGAAAAGAGAAACTCGAAAACGTCAAAAGTGAAGACCCTTCTTAACGCATGGTTTTCACTGCAAAGCCCCGCACTATTTGCGGGGCTTTCTTTATTTGCGAAACTGTTTATTGAAACGTTAAGCTTCTATCAGCCCTTGCTTTTTTAGCTCCGCGGTTATGGCATTACGGGTTCTACCATGCTCTTCTGCGAGCGATGCTATTGTTGTACCAGAGGAAAACTGCTCAGATAAATGCTCGCGTTGCTCAGGTGTCCAAGGCAATCCTGCGTTCGTTGGTAAACCATTCGATTCATTTTCTCGCTGTCTTTGCTCAATGGTTCTTTTGGTTTTGTTCACTTTTGATGATTTCTTCAAATCTTGCAAAACAGCAAACATTGCTCGAATAACAATAGGCTCATTGTAGAGAGATTCACTTGGCAGCTCCTCTCCTGTTATCGGATTCGTGCCATTCGCTAAGGCTTCTATTACTTTCCAATGTGCTTCCATTACTCTCCTCCTTGAGTCACCTATGCCCTCATCAAACCACTAGCGATAAGTTAGTCAAAAGGACATATAAAGAGTTTGGAGAGACTAGCAATTAGAAACAGACTGATATTTAGTTCAATTACATCACCTCTTTCTAACTGGTCGCAAATCAGAACTAAAAGCGAAAACCTGCCATAAGCTGAACACTAACCAGTATAGGAATGGACCACGCTACAACGCTTCGATATGGCAACATATGAATGAGGAGAGACGGATGACGTTTCAGTTCCATCATTGGAAAATGAGTAAGCCAATGCTGCTCCGGGCTTGTAAAACATGCCCAAAAGCGTCGTGTATAAGGATGAGCACAGATAGCATACACG
Organism: Vibrio sp. LB10LO1; assembly: GCF_010092875.1. Classification (NCBI taxonomy): domain Bacteria; kingdom Pseudomonadati; phylum Pseudomonadota; class Gammaproteobacteria; order Vibrionales; family Vibrionaceae; genus Vibrio; species Vibrio sp. LB10LO1. The sequence continues at coordinate 12,213 of NZ_JAADJW010000003.1, read as the reverse complement.
TAGCGGGAACAGATTGACCATATTCCTAGAAAGCCAACGAGCTCAACGAGGAAGAATGCTTCTAGGCTAATAGGTAACATGGAAGGTCCACTTAGCAATACAATGGCAATGAAAAGCCAAATCTTATGGTTCATATACGTTCCTTGTACTGTTCTTCCTTAACTCTTCCAATCCTTGAAGCGCTTTTAACGTCGATGACTCCAGAAGCGGCTTATCGTATTTTCGTCTGATGTTAAGTGCTTCATTAAACAGCGCTTCTGCCTCTTTCAATCGCCCCTGCTCTACATACAACTTGCCCAAATGCTGATAACTAAAGCTCAAATACAGCTCAGTAGCAGACGCCTGACTTTGTATGAACAAGCTTATCGCTTCATCATAGTCGCCCATGTACTGTTTTGATGTCGCCACAACGTGCAAAGCCCAAAACTGATGCTTGTTACTCAAAGCGCGTTTCACGACACGCTCTCCGATGTTTATTGAAGTTTGGTAGCTGCCTAGCACTCTTAAGCTGTCAGATAACAAAATCTGTTGCCATTGTAATGCCTTTGGCTGCCTTCGAAGCCAAAAGAGAAGACATCTGCTCCCGCTTCTGAACAGTCGAGTGAGCGCATCTAAGTTGGGTTTATCTCTTTGAAATCTCATCTTTGCCATTTCGGATTGTGACTTGAGCATTCTCATCGCTATATATGGCTTTGCTTGGATTACCATCGACAAAATGCAGTGCGGCATAATCACTGAGACCGTAGCAGGTCACATCAAGCTGACTATGGGCAAAACGCTCAAACAGGTCGTGCTTCTCGTCGTTCTCTACAAAATGAGCAGATGCTAAACCTTTCAAAAGACCGAGCCCTTTGATGATGGAGTAAGCCTCAGGATCGCTGTCGGTAATCCCATAATCGAACCAACAAATAGCACCTGCACTCATCCCGCAAAGTATGATGCCGCGGTTGTAACACTCTTTGAGAATCTCATCGATGCCCCATTCTCTCCATAGAGCCAACATAGAACGGGTATTGCCACCGCCAACGTAAATCACATCTTGCTCGAACAACTTGGTTCGCCAGCCTTTCTCTAACTTGAACAGAGGAAAGTGTGTGAGGTGTTCACTCAACTTAGCACTGTGGAAACGGGTGATGACATCTTCCGCATCCCCAGTAGCAGTTGAGAGATAACAGATTTTGGGGTTCTTCTTGCCCATTAAAGACAAGATGTATTGGTCGAGTTGGCTTGGGATCTCTCCCATCATCCAACCACCTCCGCCAAGAACGACGCAATGTTTTTGCAAAAGATGAGTTCCTTCTATTTTGGCTCAAACCGATAATGACCGGTTATAGGGTAATCAAACAACATATCCTCCAATACGACACCTCCTCCTATGTTGTGAACAATCAAAGGTCGTCGTTTGTCTGTCGATAAATCATCGGTAACGATACCAATATGAGGGAGGTTCCCGGGTAGCATCCACGTGACAATGTCACCAGGCTTGAAATTATGAACTTCACTTGAGATGGGTATTTCGGTTCCATGACGTTGAAAGAAGACCTGTAAATTGGGGACTCTGCGATGATCAATGTTTCTATCGGTACGGACCAAGCCCCAAATTCGTTTGGATGGATATGCAGAGAAGTTGTCTCTCATATCTTCATGAACAAGAACTTGCAGATCGACGCCTAATTTCCTGTAACTGCGTATAACCACATCAGTACAGACTCCGATATCAGCAGCGACATCGCCATTGGGATAGCTAATTTGGTAGTAGCTTCCATCATAACGAATGTCGTACTGAGTCCGTTGCTTCGCTGCATCAACCAATGATAACGTCGGCTCCGCAATAGCTGGCAAGGACACAAACATGCTCCACACAAGACTGAGTTTTTTCATAACAAATTAAATCCGTTTAATCAAAGTCAACTTAAGTACGTTGACGTACCATTCTTCAACCCTCAGAGGCTGTATTGCTGAATGATGTATTGGACGTCACCATACAAGGTCAAAAACCATTGCTTTTTAAACTGTGTAAACTCACCTTCAGAGTCAAATGCGCCAAATCTCTTTTTGTCTAATTTCAGACACGCCTCAAACTGAATGCATGTGATGAAGTGGCAAAGCCTGAAATAACCATGAATGGATGCAACACTTGCGGCACCATACTCTGCTCTAAAATAGCATCACTTAAGGCCACAAAATATGGTTACCCGAAATACGTAGACAACGGATAAACGGACAGTTCGACATTCCTACCAGATAGCAAACTGAAAATATCAACACCTTCTATCTTAATGATTCTAATGGTATTTTATGTTTATCTCGAATTGAGTTACTTCGCATTGCGAATTTATATCAGACCGTTTTTCTGTGATTGGTGCTTGTTAACTTCTAACTGCAATCGAATAAAATACATATGCACCCCGTGCAATAAAAAAGGAATTATATGAAAACGCTTATTTATGACACGCTTGTCAACCTTGCTAACCAAGAACCTGAACACCACGCAAAAATCCGCCAAAACCTTTATGAACAGTTGGATTTACCATTTGATAAGCAGCTTGCTCTCTACGCATGCGCACTTGGCCCAGCCAGCTCTGGTAAATTAGAAAGCCGTCAAGGTATCGACAATGCGGTAGACAGTGCGATTAGATTATTGACGACGCCTGAACGTTAATTAGTTTCGCACTACCAACGGCTCAACTCCCCTATGAGCCGTTTTAATTTTTACATCCTCTAATCACATCACTTAGGGACACACTATGTCTAAAGTTGCCATCATCACCGGCGCTAGCCGCGGGATTGGAAAAACCATTTCTCATTACTTCGCCAAGGAAGGATACACTTTGGTGTTACTTGCCTTAAATACAAAAAATCTTGAACAGGCTCACACTGAGCTGAAGGCAAAGTATCCCTCGTGTCTAGTTGAGACAGTGTCTGTCGACTTCAATAACCCTTCTGATGTTGAATCAGCTATCAAGTCCATTATCGAAATGCATGAAAACATCGACGTTTTGGTGAACAGCGCAGGTGTCTTGGCCGCCGGCAATACGGACCTCTCGCTAGCTACGCTCTCTGAGTTAGTAAACGTCAACCTGCTGTCGACAATCACGGCTTGCAATTTAATTGCTGAAAAGATGAAACAGCAAGGGTATGGAGAAATATATAACCTTGGCTCTACGGCTGGTTTAGTTCCAGTCCCTAAGATTGCTGCATATTCTGCGACAAAAGCTGCGATGGTAAGTTACAGCCAATCACTTTATCAGGAGCTGCTTCCTTTTGGAGTTAAGGTATGCTGCTTATGCCCTAGTGTCGTAGATACCGATATGACCAACGATGGACGTATTGATAATAAGTTGAAAATTGAAACCCAAGATCTTGCGAAAGCACTCGGTTTTGTTAGAAGCCTATCTCCAGGCGCTGCAGTAAACACGCTCTCCATCCGCTGCAGTGTGATTGACTTAGAGTAATTGGTTGCTGACAAAGAAGGTAAGAACTACTAACGAAAACCAACCGCATTCTTTTGTACTCAGCAAGGCTTACGTAAATACATGCTGAGTACCTACTCTGGGGTTTAGTTATCTCCATGTGTTCACACAAGACACCAACAGAGTATATTCATGCGCATCGGTAGAAAATATCGCATCTTCAAACTTGATACTAAGTGTGCACCGACGATGCCCCTAGTGCTCACCTCCAACACCAATATATAGACTAATCATTTCATGTAACACCGAATTTTTACTATATTCCCGTGTTCCAGATACCTCTATAGTTGAGAATTTTGAATCAACCACAAGTTCAAGTTTTTCACTATCATAGAACCATATTGAAAAAAAGTCTGGGCTAACTGTTAATTGATGTTTATCTTTAACACCATCTAGTATTAGACCAACTCGTGATTTTAGCTTATCTAAATTTAATTTTCCTGATTGATAATTGACCACATTGTTATTCATTAGACAGTATTTATTTTCAAATATTAACTGGTCTCCATCACTAAAAGTGTAATAGTGCCTTATTACTTTCTCATCACTATCTGTATCAATCCCCTCATAGACATAAAATGCAGAAGAGCCTTTGATCAATGGCATGAAAGAGATTTCATCACAAGCACATGAATAAAATGGACTTAAAGCCAAGCAAAAGATCAATATGAAGCTGGATATTCTCATCAATCAAACCTCGTGATTTTTTTGCATTAGGACAACTTCTATATGCCAACATTTATTTGACTTCCCTGTTTCATCAATGAAATTATTGATATATCCGTCTTCTGTTAATGCTTTCAAAACAGCCGTAAACTTTTGCACAGAAAAAACTCTCTATTAGAAGCTCTTATAGAATTAACACCGATATCAATAACATTGTATTTCTTATAGCCTTCAACAGTTGTACAATGCTTTGAAACCTTTTACCATCTCTAGCTAATAGTTCTATTTTTTCTTTCATTAATCTTATAACTTCATGTTTGTCTTTTTTTGAATCACTATTATACACATCAAGAACAGCGTCGCCATTTTTACCATACAGCTGTTTTTGTTTTTTCAAATAAATTCTAGCGTTTCTATACATTATTGACGCTTGCTCTTCAGGAAATCTTAATGTACTAGTTATTATCGCACACTTTATTCCAGCTTGTGCTAACGCCAACCTAATAACATTAATAGAATAACTACTTACTAATCTTTTATCGCTAGGGAGTGATGATTTATAGATAACAGAATAGTCTTTAGTTGACATATCCCAACAGTTGCCCTGTCGACTCATGCTCGTTACACCTCCATGCTTACGCATACCACCTCACTCACTAAAACCAACGCATAGTAAAAATGCCACGCGTGGTGAATCCCTCTTGAGCAATTTGTTATGTGAAAATGCAAAGTCAGTACCCAATATCTAGAATCAGAAGCAACGTTAATGAAAAAGTAGACCAGTACCATATGCTCGCGTTCCATTGACGAACTATCAAAGTTTGGTAAAGCAAAGCGACAATAAATACTAGCTCTAGAAAAAGCTGGAAAGGAAAGATTAACAATGAGAAAACCATCCCATACCCAGAAGCTTGACCTACTTCGCTAGGATTACTCATTACACCGTCGATAAAATACTCAAAATATAAGTAAATGAAATGGTTCAGTGTTAGTGCAACTAAAACAAACCTCACAATGATCACGCTCCAAACTTTTGGTTTGAAAAAGTATTTAGTCCATATAAGGGACTGTCGAGCATCAAATCTTTATAAACTCGACGTCAATCTCAGTTTTGTTCGCATAACTCCAAATTAAGGTGTGAGCAACGCTATACCGATCTCCCTGTAAGCCCCTTAATCACATAAACCAACACATAGTGACAATGCCAAGCGTTGAGAATCACTCTTAAATACTTTGTCAGGTTTCTGCTTTTGGCGAGCCTTGAACATGTAAAAAGCTACTAAACACGTTTTTTCGGGTGACCCCCTTTGGTTTAGATACGAAAGGAATGATCATTTCTGCCTTGGATAATACTTTTATATTCCAGAGTGTATCCCCTATAAACGAAAATGATATTGAGCCGTCTTTCTGAAGGGTCAGTTCTTGTAAACACCCTGTTGAATAAGCACTACCTATATACAAGTAATCGATCAGCTTTGCATTAAGATCAAACAAATATACTCTCAGCGTTTCTTCATTAAGGATGTCATCAGTGACAAAGATAACGTAACAGTTATCATACTTTACGCCATATTCTACTTGTGCACCTTTGACAAAAGAATTTGCGGGCCTGCCTTCAATAGCCAGTAAGATCTTGTTAGATATGTACTCACTGCCTTTCTCAACGTCACGTATTTCCAATTTATCTTTTGATAACAGTTCCATATCAACTACCACGCAATACTCACTCCAAATGCAGTTAATGTTCCACCTATAAAAGCCCCCACACTTACACATACTGGAGCTCCCGGACCACAAGCTAAACCTGCTATTGCCCCTCCTGCAATACCGCCGCCAATTCCAGCACCTGCAGCTAAAGCCTCGCGGCCAGCTGTCTCAAGTTTGTTTTCAGAAGTGGCAATGGTGTACACAGAAAGACCGATAGATAAAACAATCAAACCGCGTCCTGCACTTGAAATATTTTTCATTAGCCTATTAACATCTGGATTAGACTTGCCAGATGACTTTACGATTTCCGAATACACTCTGTTATTTTGTTCGACAGAAAGATCGTTGAAGTGCTTGGTAAGATAAATCTCGTTTGTTTTCTTCGCGACCAGTTCATTTAGCTTTCTACCTTTACTTTTCAACTGCTGAGCATATGCGTTTCCGACAGGGGTACTCTTCCCCCTTATAATCTCCATAATTACGTTTCGAGTTTCATTCGCCTTTTTTGCAGCTTCCTTCCAACTAATTTTTCCTTGTTTTACTTCTAACTTTAACTATTCAGAAAAACGCTTTATTTGTCCCGAGTAAAGCTACCTAGCTTCCGCATCTACCGCCATATGGAGGCCAACATTCACTGCTTGTGCTTCTAAAGCTTGAATCGCAGCCTCAAACTCTCTTTTGTCCTGAATATTTTGCATATTGAAGTCCCTGTCATAGCAACCCCAACAATATGCACCCCACACGCTCACTGTAAAGAAACAAATATGAGACTTCTTACGTGCTCTAGATATTAGCAGAAAACCTAACGCCCAATTAAGGTGTGAGGCGCGCAATACCAAAGCCGCCGCATACCACCTTAATCACCAAAAGCAACGCATAGTAAAAATGCCACGCGTTGCGAATCACTCTTGAGCAGTTTGTTAGGCATCTTGTCACCACAAACTACTTACCCGTTTTGCTCCTAATTAACTTCCAAAATGAAAGCATGAAAATAGCCAACGAGAAAACAATATGAAGCGTTGGTATGCTTCTAGACCAGACATCAGACTCTACTAAATGAGAATCAAATTCTTTGCCACACAAATGATGACCTTCAAAGGTTGTTTCAATTACAAAAGGAGCCCAGAAATAAGTTACTGACATAGCAACTAGCAAAGCAGTTAAAGGCGTAATCCATATAAATTTTGAACCTCTATTTTCACGAAGAAGCCTGAGCATAATGACAATGAACAGCACTGAGCCAGACATTATCGAAGCATAAAAACGCCCATCATCTCCCTGTGTGCACGTACCAGAAACTGCACCAAGCGAAACCAAAAGGCCATACAATAGTATCAATATCGAGCTGTACATTTGTAACCTTTGATGCCTAACGCCCTGCTAAGGGTTGAAGCAACGCAATGCGAAAGCCGCTGCATAGCACTTCTACACCAAAAACCAACGCATACCAAAAATGCCACGCGTGCTGAATCACTCTTAAATGCTTTGTTATGCAACACTTACATGTCAGCAACCGATTCGTAGAATGCTAATACGTCAAATGGCTTACTGAAAAAACTGCTGTTTGTTAAAAACGTTTTGATTTCCCCACTTAAAGCATCAAATTTAGCTTGGGACTCTGTATTAAACGGAAATGTCATCTTCTCCGTCGCTTTAACTAATTCCAAAGTACTCTGACGCTTAGCATTGTTTTTTGCAATAAGCATACTGTACGCCAGTTCTTTTTTCTCGCTAAAACTACAGCGTTCAATCGCTAAATAATTAATATGAGCTAATACCGGAGTAAGTTCCTTAAGTCTTTGCTTTGCAAATTTTAAGGTCTCTTCATCGGGTTTATTTTTCGTTGAGATCTTACTACAAACGGCTATCCGAGAACCCAAAGCATCTATTGAATTATTTAAGTCAGTGAATAGCTTATCTTCAACACTTTGATCTGCATTGGAAATAATTGAAAATACCATCAAAAAAAATGTAAGAGCTATTCTCATAATTTACACCCATCAGATATAGCTTTCCAAAACCTGTACTGCTTTCTGTCTGTTACATGCTCTAAGGCTTGTTCCGTAGCAATGTTTTCAATTTGTCTAAGCTTAATAACGGTAAGAGAGCTGTAGGATTTGAAGTAATACTCCCAGTTTGCTTGGGTTATATTCCACGCAGTTTGTCCTGCATCAGAAGAAACACCTCTACCGACTGCAATACTAACATCTCGTGCTTTATGCATAGTATCGCTTGCTGGAATTGCAGAGATAGCTTTGGTTACACCACTACTCCCTGCTCCTTTGACTACATTTCCACCAAAGATATTAATTAAGTTTCCAAGTGAGATAAAGAATTGCGCACTTTTCTCCAATTCATGTAGCTCATTTATTCTGTCTATCGCGGCTAAGCTTTTATCATCGAAAACAACGCCGACAATTGCTGGACACTTTTCCATGTTTAACTTCCTCCATATGAATAATGAAGCACATCTTACAGCAGTAGAAAGTGAAAACTTGTAGCATATGTGTGAATAGGGACGAAGTTCGAAATGTTCGTGTTGCATAACGCCCTGCTAAGGGGTGAGCAACGCAATACCGAAGCTCCCGCATAACACCTTAACCACTAAAACCAACGCATAGTAAAAATGCCACGCGTGCCGAATCACTCTTGAACAGATTGTTATGTGTAATTATCTCACACGCCCTGAAGCGATTAGGTTTTTTAATTTCTCTGTTTTAAACCCATGAAAGTCCAAATAATAAATCAAGTCTCTAAATTTAATTGAAGATATGCTCTCAGTAGAATTGAGTTCAATGATTGCCTCTACTAGCAATTCTGAAAATACAGCATCATTTGTCTCTTCAAGCATAATTATCAGCCCATGGGTATTCTCCTGCAAAAATTCTTCACGCCCATCACTTAATTGAAGATAATACCGATAGAAGTCTACACATGTAGTTGATTTTATTCTTTTTGATAGAATAAGGTCGTTAATGCCACCAAGAACAATCGAGCGATATTCTTGCAATAGCGATGCAGGTGGTTGAAAATTTGCTTCGTTCAAATAGGCTTTCGTTGCTTGATCGCCACGATTAAGATGTTGTAAGACATCTTCCCACTCCTCCGCGTAGCAAGAAACTCCAATATATGCAGCGATAACTTTTGCTGTAAGTATTCTTAGAAAAACTAAAGGATACAATTCTGTAGTTGATAGCGGGAAAAAAGGCTCAACTGGAAATATTGCTTTTTCATAAAAAACTTTTCTACCGTGAGCCACACTATTTCTAGCCTCAATTAAGTTTTTTATCCAGTATGCGGTACGCTCCTCATATAATTCATATTTTTTCAAGTAAAAGCAGATCTTTGCATATGCTGATATATCTTTTTCCAATACGCTGGACAGTAATTTGGCTTTTGCAACAGCTTCACTTTCTGATGCAACTTGCGAAAGAGACAATATATCTTGATTATAATGTAAGCAGAATTGTTCCAACATAACTTTAGACTTTTTAGCCAACTCTTTAGCACATAAATCACCCAAGAGTTCTAAAACATGAAAATATGATAATGTCGCTTCATAATTGTACAAGAAGCTTACTTCCGTATCTTTTTCCATATACCTAGCTTTACGCCAACGGTCTAGTAAAGAAAATATTAGCGCTTTCTCATGTGGTCTTGCATGTTGAATCCACCCTAATACTTCTTCCAGTTTGTCGGTTTTATCAACATTATCAAGAATGAACATATTGCTTACTGATAAATCCCAATTACCCTCGATACGCTTACACTCTGACGAAGATCCAAAAACATCGAAAGGCTCATCTATCAAATAGGAAACAACCCCTAATATACTTAGATACTTTGCCCTCACAAAAATAGGAGCATCAGACAGTGATTCATAGTCTTCACACTCAAATTCGATCGTTATCATCAAGTAACCAAATTCATTGGTTTCCTCTTCATCGATCGATTGGACAGTTTCAACAATACAGTTGTCTAATGAAAACGAAAGATTTATTTCTTGCTCTAACTCAATAAAGTACCGAGATATACATCTAGCCATTATTACTACCAAATCAATTACACTGGTGTACCCCACAAAAAGTAGACAGTACATAACTACATACTTTCGTACTCAGCTGGGCTGACATGCCCCAACGATGGTGCCAAAAATGCCAAGCGTTGGGAATCACTCTTAAATGCTTTGTTAGCTTTCTGTTCGAAACACTACAACTCAATTTTTAGCAGACATATTAATCTACGCTTCGGATTGAAATTCCCTCAAGTCGTTCAAGTAAGCTCTCGCCATAAGGAGCTAGCGCTACTTGCGGATTTGAGTTCATATATAAACTCAAAGCACGAACAAGATCTTCTTTAGCATGAGATAATTGTTCAACTTCTCCTCCATTGAAATCCGTAAAAACTATTCCTTGTAATTCATTTAACCATTTTGAAAACGAATCGGGCTCTGATGAAAGCACTGCTAGCGTAATATAGGTATGATGAGTCAAGGCAACTAACAACAAAAGGGACACCTCTCCAGAAACAGCACCATCCCTGTGAACCCATATTTCACCCAGAGTATTTATTGTAGGGACAACTATTTTCGATTCATCACTTTCCAAGTGTTCTTGAATTACAAAATAATTATTTTTCATCCAGAGAAGGTTGAGCTCTGTACGTGGGGTAGATGCGATAACAGAACTTGAAAACATTAGAAAAATTAAAATCACAATATTTTTTAACATGAATCATTTCTCCAGTTGATTTGTTACTCTAATCTCAATTTCTTTATACTTACCAATCTCTAAAAAAATTTCTTTTAACGCCAATTTACTATTGCTTACATAATAATGAGAATCTTTTAACACTCCCCAACTTTTACCAGGCATTAGACAGCCTTCCGTATTTTTGTGATAATTGCCTGCGTGAATCAAAACATAAGTCCGTCCTGGAACATTTTTTAATTCGTACACATTTTTATATTTGGTACCACTAAATGGTTCCACTTTGTATGTACCAGCCGAAATTCTTTTGTCCGAACCCTCAACTATAGAGTCAGGACCTCCTGGTTCGAGAACAAACCAACTCTTGTCGATACCTTCAATAGTTAGTTTTCCTAACGTTGTCTCTCCATACTGTTTTATGCGTCTGAGATTTAATATTGCTTTGATTTTTTTGCCAGTCATTTATTCTATCCTCACATTAAATTGAGGAAATACTAGCTGAAATAACTCAATTACATGCCTCCAAGAGTCCCTTTTTCGGCAAGTATCAAAGCAACATTGTACTTGACAATTCTAACTCTTACATTTAACGATTGGATTGATAAAGCTAACGCCGCATTAAGGTGTGAGCAACGCAATACCGAAACCACCGCACACCACCTTAAACACTAAACGCAACGCATAGTAAAAATGCCACGCGTTGCGAATCACTCTTAAATGCTTTGTTAGCTGGCTGCTAGTACTGGCTTAATCTATCACGCTCACGTTTATAACCTCCAACCTTTCAATAAGTGCGTCAGCCATTGATTTTAACTTATCCGGCTGTTTTCTAGAGTAAGATTTCATTGTTGCTAATACATCAATTCTTAACTTTTCTAACCGATTCGCCTCATTGCCTGTATGGTCTGTGAACACCATCCCTTCTAGCTCATTTAACCATTTGTCAAAAGACTCTGGGCTTTCAGATAGTAAAAGTAGAGTATTCTGAGGCTCGACTTTTAGCGCAATCAACAATAAGGGAGAAACTTCTCCGGAAATAGCTCCGTCTCTACGTTTCCAAATTTCTACCAAAGAAAAAAGCGTAGGAACTATTTTCGAACCTTCTTTTTTTTCAAGATTTAATTCAATAGATTTGTAGTTTTCTATCATCCAGTTATGTAAGAGGCTTACTTCTGGCGTTTTAGCATACAGTAGCCCTGAGCAAAAAACAGACACAATCAAAATTGCCATATTCCTTATCATCATTGCTGCTCCAACTGATTAGATATATTTATGGTAATTTTTTTGTAGCTCGCGATTTCAGCAAAAATTTCTTTCAGAGCCGATTTGCTATTACCCACATAGTAATGAGATTTAGCCACACTCCCCCATGTTTTACCAGGCATCAAACACCCAAGAGTGTCTTTGTGATAATTTCCAGCATGGATTAGAATAAACGTTCTCCCCGGAACATTTTGTAATTCATATACATTAGGATACTTCGGTGAGCTATAGGGCCATAATTTGTAAGTCCCTGCTTTGATCCTTTTATCGGATCCCTCAGTTATTGAGTCTGGTCCTGCGGGCTCCAATACAAACCAACTTTTACTTACTCCCTCAATAGTGTAGTGGTTTAATGATCCCGGACACCAAGTTAGGTGGTAAAGTCTCCACCATAA